>NZ_CFHTCS010000224.1:0-7338 GCF_984369615.1 Martelella sp.
ACGCGATGAAGACCATCGCCACTCAGGACGCTGCTGGAAGAAGCGATTGTGCTGCCGTCATCGCCAAAATAGGTCCATGTGGTCGATGCCTCGCCATCAGCAGCCACCGCCGTCACCGCCTCGCTGTCCGCCAGCCCGTCGCCATCGGAATCCTCCGTCACCGTGACCAACCGCCCGTCGGCGCTTGCAACCTCTGTGCGTTCAAAAAGCAGGACGCCGGCAGCTGCCGTCAGCGTCGTCGTCAGCGAGGTCACACCGCCCAACGAGATCGTCTTGACTGTCTCCCTGTTACGGTCCCACACGCCATCGCCATCAAAATCAGTCTTCTTCGCGATCCTCAGGCCATCATCGCTCTGCCAGCTCTGCAGCCTTTTGCCGAGGTTGCCATTCGCCGATACCACGCTTTCGTTCAGCGTTTGCAAGCCGTCGGCGTTCAAGACCGTTTCCGACAGGCTGATCACGTCGTCCACGCCATCACCATCGAGGTCCGAGGCGTTCGTCACGGAAAGGCCGTTCGCACCGGTCACCTTCTGTTCGCGGGCATAGACGCCATCGCCGTTCAGATATTGCGTGGAGACTGTCCGGGTGCCGTCAGCGCCGACCGTCGTGGTCTCGACAACATCAATCGTACCATTGCCGTCTTGATCCTGCGTGACGGTCTTCAGCCGTCCGTCGCCCGAGACCGTCTCGACAACCTCGCTGCGCAACGCGCCCGCCCCATCCGCCAGGCGCGTTGTCGTTCTTGTACCGCCATCATCCTGCATTACCGTTACGGCACTTTGGATCAGGTCAAAACCACCGTCGCCGTCTTTGTCCTGACGGGTGATCGTGGAAAGCCCGTCATCGCTCGCCGTCTCCTCGGTAGAAGACAAAAGCGTGCCGTCATCCGCGAAGACCTGCGTCACCGTCGTTTTGCTGCCGTCGGCGTTAAGCGTCATTGCAGCAACCTCCGTGCGCTCGAAAGCGCCATCGCCGTCACTGTCCGTCATGGTCGTAACCACAAGACCGTCGTCACTCACCGCCTTGCGGACAAGCGACCGCAGCGAGCCATCGTTATTTTCCGTCCGGGTCTCGGTCACCGTGCTGCCGTCGGCCAGATAGCTGACAGTCTCGGACACGACACTCTCGTCAATGCCGTTCCCGTCGGCATCGGTATAGACCACGCTTTCAAGCCCGTTGGCGCTTGTCTCGCTGCGCGTGACGCCGGCCATCGTACCATCGGCATAATACCCGGTCTCCGTCACCGTCACCACGCCCGCGTCATCCTTCAGCGTTGTCGTCACGCGATCGCGCGCACCGTCGCCGTCAACATCCTCCGTCACCGTGACTGAGCGCCGGTCAGCACTTCTCACGGTCTGCGCGAATGACAGAAGCGTCACGCCGTCGCCGGCAAAAACCTCCTCGCGCGTGGTCGTTACCCCGTTCGCATCCGTTTCCGTCACCGTATGCGTGATCCGGTCGGCCGAGCCATCGCCGTCCATATCCATTTGGGTCGTCAGGCTCAGCCCGTCAGCGGACGCCATGCGGGTCTCAGAAGAGCGCAGCGACCCATCGCCATTAACGGTCTCCACCACCGTCGTTGCCGCGCCATTGCCGGCAACCACCGTTTCCTGAGTTACCGTTGAATCGGTGTCGCCATCGCCATCGGCGTCCGTGGACCGAACACTCGAAAGCCCGTCGGCGCTGGTGACGGCCACCGAACGCGACAGCACGCTGCCGTCATCGGCGCGCGTCCAGACCGTTTCAGTCCTCTCGCCCGTTGCGCCATCAACCGTGACCCGGTGCAAAACCTCGTCTGTTTCCAGCAGACCATCGCGGTCCAGATCGGAGACCATCTCGAAGGTGACGAGATCAGCCCCGAGCGTCTCGCGCGTCATCGCCGCAATCGACCCGTCGACGTTCCGCGTCGTCACCGTCTGCTGGCGTGAACCATCGGCAAGCGTCACCGTCACATCCGTTTCGGTGACGTCGAAATCGCCATCGCCGTCGCTGTCCAGCTTCGTCTCGCGCGTCTTGCCGTCCTCAGAAAGCGTGTGAACCTCGGAAGACCTGAGCGAGCCGTCCCGGTTCGTCACGGTCTGTGTCGAGACCGTGCCGCCGCCGGCATTCTCCGTCACGCTAACGCTGTTGCGCGTGTCGAAGGCCCCGTCGCCGTCGATATCGCTCTCCGTCACCTTGATGCGACCGGCGGCATCGACCGATTTTGCCGAAGACGTGCGCAGGCTGCCGTCGCGGTTGAAGACCTCCGTCGTCTCGCTGCGGCTGCCATCCGTCCCGTCGGCGATCTCGAAGACCGTGGTCCGGTCATAAAGCCCGTCGCCATCGAGATCGACCCCCGTGCTGCGGGTCTTGCCATCGGCCGAAACCGTCTCGCTTGTTGCCGTGATCACGCTGCCATCTGCGCCCAGAACAGCCGTCTCGGTCGTCAGGCTGCCATCGGCGTGGCGCGTGCGCACCTCGCGGCTGTCGAACCAGCCGCCGCCCGTGCCGTCGCGCTCAATCGTGATCACCGAACCGTCGGCGCTCGTCGTCGTCACCTTCCGGCTTTCAATCGTGGCGCTTGCCATATCCGAACCGCTCCGGTCCGTGCGGGTCACGACTTCGCTGCCATCGGCGGCAACGACCGTTGCAATTGTCTGGATCCGGTCGACAACCCCGTCACCGTCATCGTCGAACTGCGTCGTCTCGCTCAAGCCATCGGCAGAGGTTTCCGCATCGATCACGAACACCTTGTTGCCGTCGGCGTCATAGCCGGTGGAGACCACCTGGCGGTTGCCGTTCCCATCAACCGCGATATCCTGTTCGACCCGGTAGTCTTCAGATTCCGCCGCAAGCACCGCATTCGCGGCAATCCCCGTCGACCCGTCGGCGCGGGTGAACACGCTCTCGCCGGTCACCGAAGACCCGTCATCGAACGTATAGCGCGCCGCATTCGCCTGAAGGCCGATCGAGACGATACCGAGCTCTGAAAGCGTCTTCACCGTGGTCGAGCCATCGGCATTGGTCACCATCACCTTGAAGGCGGAAAAGGCCGCGTCGGAAGCATCCAGAACCCCGTCGCCATTGGTATCGAAGACGGAGCGCAGCGCCTCCATGTCGTCGGCCGCCGTCGGGTCCCACTCGGTGAAAACGAACTGCCGCGTCTCGACGATCGCGTTCAGATCGTCCGGGTCATAGAACAACACCCCGTCGCCGGCCCCGGCCCACGCCGTCCGGTTCTCAAACCCGTCATCATCCGCATCGACAAAGACATCCGAACGCCCAAGCTCCGAAATCGAAATCCCGTCCCCGTCAAGGTCGAGAAGGACGGGCTTGCCGGAGGAACTGCTGGAACTGTCGTCGTCGTCATCATCGCCGCCAATAACGGCATATTGATTGCCATAGGCATCAAAGGCGGTCTTCGTGCCGTATTTCGAACTCGTAAACGTCTCCATCCCCGTATCGGAATCATAACTGTGATGATTGCCACGGGAATCATCCCACGTGTTAACGCTCGGATTGCTGGGGTCCACCGTATGGAAGTTGTGAAGACTATCTTCCCACAGTTCAGGAGGCTCGGGCCGAGAAAAGAATTGGCGAAATTACTCCCAAAAACCATAAGTGGTAACCGTAACCGGAGGTAATACTATTACCTCGTTCCCATCTTCATCAATATAGGTATACCCCATATCGCTTCCATCGAGGTCAGCGTAGCCCTCTATAGAATTATAATCGCCATAAAACTCGTAGTTGCTATTGTAGTAATCGCCAACACTTTGATATCTATTTGTACTTCCCCCTCCAGAGCTATTCGGGTTTGAAAAGCTCGAATAAACGTTTGTATAATCGGCAGCGTTCACCGAAACAGGCCCGTTTCTTATCAAGCCGACTGGATAGTCATTTGCTCCTGGCAACCCCTGAGAACGAGCCCAGTCCGTATAGGTTTCCGCACCAAGAGAGGAGAGATAATTCTGTCTTTCAGTGAAAGAAGCCCCATTCGAAAGATCAACCGAATACCCCGCAGAAACACTCATCAAGCCGAAATCCGCATAACCTGATGCGGTCAGCATCCCCTCATCGTAGCGGACGCCGGCAGAGTACCCCACACCCATGCCCAGAGCACCGACGCCCAAACTGCTTTCAACCGTCGCATAGGTATTCCCGGAGAAAGTGGGAAGGAGCCAGTTTCCGTCATCTCCGAACGTGAGCGTAATTTCCGCTCCCAGTATCGCGCTGAAGTCGAGGTTAATTTCAAAGGCATTTTTGGTGGTAAATGTAGCGGCCAGTCCTGCCCCAAAACCCAGGGCCTTGATGTCCAGGGCAGCTAACTCAACATCTGTCCTCCGAAAATTGCTGGTCTCGCCGGCACCAGCAACAAGAATTGGAACAGCCAATATGGGAGCAAAATTCACGGATATATTCGTATCCTCACTCCGATAAAGGTCAGAAGAGGCACCGCCAACTTTGCCATTAACCTGTATCTCGCCTGAGCTAGGATAGCTCGAAGTGATGTGAGCCCTACTTTTCATTCAGACGATCCTTCCTTCAAACCCACCAATCTTGCGATCTCGTCGCGCAAGTAATGTTTAGGCCGTTTCCTAAGGTGATATAGACCAAACAAATTTTGCCAATCTTCGTTGGCCATAGCGGCAGCGGCCCAGAAAATTGAGAGAAAAGGGAATGAAATAACAGCCCCCACCCCAATGCCAATATAAATGTAAAAATCAGAAGATATAAATCTACTAAGAACCCATATAGGCACTAGATATAGATATGAAATAAATATAATTGAGATTATAGCCATTGGAATACTTGATACAATCCCAAATTTCTCATTCACTTGCAAAATTTTCACAATAATGAATCTTGTTATAGATAAAAAAACCAGTTTTCTAAAAAGGTAATTGCCCATCCCAATCAACCGATCATGCCGCTTTTATGCAATTTGAATTATCAAATGTTCGACCAAGTTCGAACAGACCGGCCGTCTCGGCGGAATAGACGATCCGCTCGGCCACGACGTCCGTCAGCCGGCCATCGGCAAGCACCACCGTCGCCTGGCCGCCCGCCGCCATATCGCCGATCTGTTCGAACGTGCCATGCGCCGTCAGGAACCGGTGCCCCGGCGTCACGACAAGTTCGCGCGCCACGCCATCCTCTTCGCAGGAAAGCCGCACCCATTCCGTTGTCTCGTTCCGGTAAAGCCGGGTAACCCGCTTTGGAACCAGCGCGCCACGCCCCAAATCCGCAGCCCCGTCAAAGGCAAGAATGAGGTCACCCGCACGAACCGCGCAGATCGCCCGCATCTCGCCCGAGGCAAGCAGGATCGGGGTGTTGGAAGGGAAGCATTTGGGGCCACCGTTGATCAGATCAATCGGGTAGTCATTTGAAAGCGGCAGGCCCTGTGATTGCGCCCAACGCGTATATGTTGCGGAACCCAGCAAAGAATAGCTCTGCATTTCAGCCCCTACTCCAGGGCCCAGACTGAGGATGTATTCTATGAATTCTTCTGTCTTCTTTTCTCCAGCAATACCGCCTGCTACGCCCGCTATAAAAATCGCAGCTTGACCGAATCCAGGAACATAACCAAAAGCCACAGTAATCGTTCCAGCAGCCAAAGCAGCTCCGGCGAGCCCACCAGCCACCCCACCGGCAAGACCTCCAGTTTCCACAATAACTTCATGGAAGTCACCCTCGCCTGCAGCCGCAGCGATATCGTAGCTGTCAATTACGATACCCAAAGGACGGAACCCTTTCTGCACAATGTCTCCCGCATATTGCTTCGAGATTGCGCCAGTTCCATCCCACACAATCGAAAATGGCGTCGATGGGTTTTCTTTCACCCAGTCGATGAGTTTATCTTTAGATGTTCTTGTTGTCATTTTCTCCCCCATTGCTGAATGAACCTCTGCGCCACTACAACGAATTCAAATAATAGAATCCCCCACACAGATGAGGCTATGGCAGCCATAAATGCAAAAAACGGAAATGAGAATAATACTTGAATTATTTCAAAACTAAATTCTTGATCATAGGCAACGAAAATTCCATAATAAAATAACAAAGAGTTTATAAAAGCAATAATAACGCCCGGGATAAGCTCAGAAGGAGCATAAAAAAAATATGAGCTTTCTACTTTTGTATTCTTATAGCAATAAATGTAAAACACGAAAAACAAAAAAGACACAAACGGTGATGTTGCTAGCGAAATAATGAACATGGCTCCGCTCATATAACCACTAACATCAACTAAATATATATACATTCCAACGGAACTTTTAAAAAACATAAGTATAAATTTGCTGATTCGTTCATTTACAAATTCATTAAACAGTAATGTTATAGAAATATTAACCGCAACTGTTGCAATTATACAAAAATATATAAAGTATTTCTTAGCCCCAATATTTTTCTAAAGTTCGATTTTTCGAAAAAAATTCTGTTAAAAGGATTCTCAGTTTTAAAAAAAGACTGCATATTTTTATTTCCTTCAGTTCGACGCAATTTGCAGCCGACCATAATTCCCGCCCATCGCCTCATACCCCATCTTCCGCATCAGCCTGTCCGTCCGCGCCGTCTCCACGCCGGACGTCACATGAAACAGCACCTCGCGCGCGCCCTTGGCCCGTGACCAGGCCTCGGCCCGTTTCATCAGCCCAAGCGTCACCCGGCCGCCGGCAAGCGTGGCGCGCAGGGATTTTTGGACGTTGAGATTGTGGATGGTCGCAAGAAGGACGTCGCTGCCGATATGGTATTCGCCGACCGAGCACCACAGCATACCGGCAAGATCATCGCCGCGCGCGGCCAGAATGCAGGCCGAACGCGAAGGACTGGCGACAATCCGCGCGATCAGCGCTTCGACTTTTTCTGAACTGAAGGGAATATACCCGAACCGGCTTTCCGCATGCGCCGCGCGCGCCAGCGCGATCACCGGCGCAATATCCGTTCCCGGACCGAGCAGCGAAAACACAAACCGACCGGCAGCCTGCCGCTGCTGCTCTCCTGACCGCACATCCGCGCACCGCCGGACCAGCGCATGCCGCAACGGCACACCGACAACCATATCACGCCCCCCGACGCAGCATTTCATTCCAACCTGACTATCAACCCGACACCGACGAAGGTCAACAATAGATGCTCGTTTTTCGTGTGGTTTCGGCAACTTGCGAACGTCCTCGGTACGAGTAAGACAGGCCCCCTGAAGGAGAGAATCAAGTGAGAGCAAAGCTGCAAGGAGGAATATCTGCGATTGCAGTCATCCAACTCCCGCCCTTGACTTCACCCCCACCCTAAACTTTAGCCCTGACTTTAGGCTTCGAATTTAGCCTCAGACTGGGCAACCCGCGCGGTGCCAAATAC
>NZ_CFHTCS010000225.1:0-7312 GCF_984369615.1 Martelella sp.
GCCGGGCGTGGTCGCGAAGATCCGCAAGACCGCGCCCGGCATCGCGCTTGACATCAAGACGTCCAACGCCCTTTCCGACCTGATCCGCCGCGAGGCCGACATCGCCATCCGCCATGCGCGCCCTACCGAGCCGGAACTGATCGCCAAGCAGGTCGGCGTCACCTCGGCGACGATGTACGCGGCAAAGAGCTATCTCGACCGCCTCGGCCGTCCGGTGACGATCGATAAGCTGAAATCGGCGGATTTCTTCGGCTTCGAGTTCCGCGAGCAGCTCCTTCCCGTTTTTGCCGAGGAGGGGATCACGCTGACCGTTGATAATTTCCCTGTGATCACCGAAAGCGGCACGCTGGTGATGGAGCTGATGCGCACGGGACTCGGCATCGGGCTTTTGCTGAGGGAGGACGTCGCGCTGTTTCCCGATCTGGAAGAGGTGTTTCCGGCCTTCCGGCCGATCACCGTGCCGATCTGGCTGGTGACCCATCGCGAGCTTCATTCCAGCCGTCGCATCCGCGTGGTCTACGATATTCTCGCCGACCATCTCGCAAAACTTTCATCCGGCGGGCGGTGATAGTCCCTATTAACTCCATATCGGAAACAATATTTCAAATTCGCGCCGAATTGACCTCGTCGCTCGCGGCGCTACAGTGACGGCAGACATTTCATCCGAAAAGGCGTTTCCCATGGCTCGCATCGACAAACACGGCCTTCAATTCGACAAGACGCTCCATGATTTCCTCACCGAAAAGGTGCTTCCGGAAACCGGGGTCGACCCCGAGGCCTTTTTTGCCGGGTTTTCGGAGATCGTGCACGAACTGGCGCCGAAGAACCGCGCCCTTTTGAAAACCCGCGATGCCATGCAGGAGCGACTGGACGCCTGGTACAAGGAAAACGGCGCGCCGGCCGACATGGCGGCCTATGAGGCCTTCCTGCGCGAGATCGGCTATATCCTTCCCGAGGGCGAAGACTTCTCGGTTGAAACCGATAATGTCGATCCGGAGATCGCCACGATCGCCGGCCCCCAGCTTGTCGTTCCGGTGATGAACGCGCGCTATGCGCTGAACGCGGCGAACGCCCGCTGGGGCTCGCTCTATGACGCGCTTTACGGCACGGATGCGATTGCCGAGGATGACGGCGCGGAAAAGGGCAAGGGCTATAACCCGAAGCGCGGCGAAAAGGTGATCGCCTGGGCCAAGGCCTTCCTCGATGAAAACATCCCGCTTGCCGCCGGAAAATGGGCCGATGTCACCGGCTTCGGCTATGATGGCGGCGCGCTGATCGTCAAGACGGCGGCCGGCGAGACCGGCCTTGCCGATCCGGCGCAGTATGCCGGTTTCAGGCAAGAGGATGGCGATGCCTTCCGGCTCTATTTCGTCAACAACAACCTCCATGCGCTGGTGTTCGTCGATCCCGACAGCATGATCGGCAAGGATGATCCTGCGGGCATCGGCGATATCGGATTGGAATCGGCCATTACCGCGATCATGGACTGCGAGGATTCCGTTGCCGCTGTCGATGCCGAGGACAAGGTGCTCGCCTATTCCAACTGGCTCGGCCTGATGAAGGGCGACCTGACGGAGGAGGTCACCAAGGGCGGCAGGACGTTCACCCGTAAACTCGCCGAGGATGTCGAATTTACCGGACCGGATGGCAATCCGAAGACTGTGCCCGGCCGCTCGCTGATGCTGGTCAGGAATGTCGGCCATCTGATGACCAATCCGGCGATCCTCGATGCCGATGGCCGCGAGGTTCCGGAGGGCATCATGGATGCCGCCGTCACCGCGCTGATCGCGCTCTACGATATCGGCGAAAACGGCCGCCACATGAATTCGCGCACCGGCTCCATGTATGTGGTCAAGCCGAAGATGCACGGGCCGGAGGAAGTGGCGTTTGCCAACGAGCTTTTCGGCCGGGTCGAGAAGATCGTCGGCATGAAGCCGAACACGATGAAAATGGGCATCATGGATGAGGAGCGCCGCACCACGGTCAACCTCAAGGAATGCATCCGCGCGGCCAAGGACCGTGTCGTCTTCATCAATACCGGCTTCCTCGACCGCACAGGCGACGAGATCCATACCTCGATGGAGGCAGGCCCGATGATCCGCAAGGGCGACATGAAGTCGGCCCCCTGGATTGCGGCCTACGAGGACTGGAATGTCGATATCGGGCTCGAATGCGGCCTTGCCGGCCATGCGCAGATCGGCAAGGGCATGTGGGCCATGCCGGACCTGATGGCGGCGATGCTGGAAGCCAAGATCGGCCAGCCGAAGGCCGGCGCCAATACCGCCTGGGTTCCCTCCCCGACGGCGGCCACGCTGCATGCCACGCATTACCACGCCGTGGACGTGGCCAAGGTGCAGGAGACGCTGAAGGACCGCCCGCGCGCCAGCCTCACCAGCATTCTCTCCGTTCCCGTCGCGGTGCGCCCGAACTGGTCGGAGAAGGAGATCCAGGCCGAGCTCGACAACAATGCGCAGGGCATTCTGGGTTACGTCGTGCGCTGGATCGACCAGGGCGTCGGCTGCTCCAAGGTGCCGGATATCAATGATATCGGCCTGATGGAGGACCGCGCGACCCTTCGCATTTCCTCCCAGCACATGGCCAACTGGCTTTACCACGGCGTCTGCACCGAGGAACAGATCGTTGCGACCATGAAGAAGATGGCCGCCGTGGTCGACCGCCAGAACGAGGGCGATCCCGCCTATCGGCCTATGGCCGCGGATTTCGACGGATCGGTCGCCTTCCAGGCGGCGCTGGACCTGGTGCTGAAGGGCCGCGAGCAGCCGAACGGCTATACGGAACCGGTGCTGCATGCCCGCAGGCTGGAACGCAAGGCCAGGGACGCGGCCTGAAGCGCGCAAGGCTTGCGGCATTGCGCCGTCACAAAATGACGCCTTTTCAATGGTTTGATTGTGCCCGGCTTCGGCCGGGCAATTTGTTTCGCCCGCCTTGGGAAGTTCCCTCACAACCAAACCCTTAAGGTGTCGGGGCTTTCGCCAAGTCCTTAAATTCCCGTAATATTATTCATATTTCCACGCCACAATTTTGGCGGGAATCATTGGCTTCCTTCTGCCGCTGTCAACATGCAGAAAGGAAGACGTTTATGAGGATGCGTAAAATCGTCTATGCGGGTCTTGCCGCGACAGTCATTGGTGTTCTCTCGCTTCAGACCGCCGCCTCGGCCGCGGAAATGTTTGATTCCGGAGGCACGTGGAATGCGGCCTGCGACAGTGCGATGACCTGCCGCCTGACCACCAGCGAGATGCCGGCCGACGACGGCGGACTTGCCATTCCCGCCTTCGTCAAGGCCGACAAGCCGCATGCGCCGGTGATGATGGTACTGCCGACGATCACCGGGATGGAGACGCTCAATCGCGACGGCGTGTTCACGATTGCCGTCGACGGACATGACATCGTCTCGATCGCGGTCAAGGACCTGAAGAAGGACGATGCCGAAGGCGGTTACGTGACCCGCGACCAGGCCATCGTCCAGCCGGTTCTGGCAGCCGCCCGCGTCGGCAGGGACGAGATCATGGTCAGCTATCTGGGGCCCGACACCCAGGAAGTTGCGACCGCCGACCTGACCGGGCTCCACGCCAGCCTTGACTGGCTGTCTGAGCAGCAGCAGCCGGGCTCCGGTTCTTAAGGAACGGCCCGCGCCTGTATCGCGAGCCTCCGGTTTTCGCGATGCAGGCGCTCCTTTCATCGCTGGATGAACATACGGCGCTCCAGGCGGGCGCTTGCAGGGCGGCGGTCGGTGACCTAAATCGAGAGGGAAGCGCCCGCGCGGCGGACGCCAGGTCCGGGATATTGCCGATGCTTCTAAGTGCGGCGCGTCAAGCGCTAATGGATTTGATCGACCCCAAGATGCGCGGCATCCTGTGGAAGGTGCTGGGCCTCTCCCTGCTCTGCCTCGTCGCGCTGTGGTTTGCCATCCGCTCGCTGTTCCTGTGGCTCGCCTTCCCTCTCCTTGCCAACCTGTTTCCGACCATGCCGGAATGGACGGGCTGGATCACCTTCGTTCTGCTGATCTTGGCTGCCGTCGGCCTGGCGCTCGGGCTTGGGCTGCTGATGGCGCCGGTGTCCGCCTTTGTCGCCGGCATCTTTCTCGATGACGCGGCCGAGCATATCGAGCGCCTGCACTACCCTGACGATCCGCCCGGCACCGCCCTGCCGGTGCTCACGGCGATGAAGGAAGCGTTGAAATTCCTCGGCATCGTCATCCTCGGCAACATTTTCGCGCTGGCGCTTCTGCTCGTTCCCGGCGTCAATCTGGTCGCCTTCTTTCTGGTCAACGGCTATCTTCTCGGGCGGGAGTTCTTCGAGTTTGCGGCAATGCGCTTCATGGGGCCCGCCGCCGCCCGCGCGTTGCGGCGCGAAAAAGGCCTCACCGTGTTTCTCGCCGGTCTCGTCGTTGCCGGTTTCGTTGCGATCCCGATCGTCAACCTGGCGACGCCGCTGTTTGCCACGGCCTTCATGGTGCATATCGTCAAGCGGATGCGGGAAGACGCAGTGGTTTGATGCGTCGTTTTCGTTATTCTCGCAACGAACGACGAAGAATACGGTCTTGAATCGAAGACCCGACAAGGTTATGACCGTTTCATGGTGAAAAGGGCGAACAGGAGTTTGAAAATGGGGCGCATCGTTTATCTGAACGGAGAGTGGCTGCCGGAAGACGAAGCCAAGGTTTCAATCTTCGACCGCGGCTATGTCTTTGCCGACGCGATCTACGAGGTCACCTGTGTGCTCGACGGCAAGCTTCTGGATTACCCCGGCCATGCCGCGCGGCTGAAACGCTCCACGGATGCGATCGGCATCAAACTGCCCGTCGATGACGATGGACTGCTGGCGCTGCACCGGGAGATCGCCGAACGCAACGACATGCGCGAGGGCCTGATCTATCTCCAGGTCTCGCGCGGCAATCCCGGTGATCGCGACTTCATGTTCGAAAAGGACATGGCACCGACCTTCTCCATGTTCACCCAGAAGAAGAACGTGATCGAATCCGCCTCGGCGAAGAAGGGCATTACCGTGGTCACGCTCGAGGACCTGCGCTGGGGGCGTTGCGATATCAAGACGGTCCAGCTTCTTTACCCGAGCCTTGCCAAGATGGAAGCCCATGACAAGGGCGCGGACGATGCCTGGCTGGTAAAGGACGGTTTCGTCACCGAGCAGACCTCCGCCACCGCCTATATCGTCACCGCTGACGATGTGATCGTCACCCGCCCGCTGTCGCGCGTGGTGCTCCCCGGCATCACCCGCGCCTCGGCGCTGGAAATCGCCGCCCGCAACGGCTTCAAGGTGGAAGAACGCCCGTTTTCCGTCGACGAGGTCAAGGCGGCAAAGGAAGCCTTCTTTACCTCCGCCAGCAATTTCGTCACACCGGTCGTCGCCATTGACGGCGAGAAGATCGGAGATGGAAAGCCGGGCGAGATCAGCCTGAAACTGCGGGAGCTCTACATCGAAGACCGAAGGGCGAATGCGATCTGATTTCCGAAACTCATCCGATCGGCGCCAGCGGCGCCGGCATTTCTGAGGTCTTTTCCGCCGCCTTGCAGATATCGGCGATGACGCAGGCGGGACAGTCGGGTTTGCGCGCCTTGCAGACATAGCGGCCGTGCAGGATCAGCCAGTGATGGGCGTGGAAGAGGTAGTCGGGCGGAATGATCTTTTCGAGTTTCGCCTCCACCTCATCCGGCGTCTTGCCCGGCGCAAGTCCGATGCGGTTGGCGATGCGGAAAATGTGGGTGTCGACGGCGATCGTCGCTTGCCCGAAAGCCATCGACATTACCACATTGGCGGTCTTGCGGCCGACGCCGGGCAAGCTCACCAGTTCTTCGCGCGTCTTCGGCACCTCGCCGCCGAAATCGGCGATAAGCCGTTCGCTGAGCGCGATGACATTTTTCGCCTTGTTGCGATAAAGACCGATGGTGCGGATATAGGAGGCAAGCTTTTCCTCGCCGAGCGCCGCCATCTTTTCCGGCGTGTCGGCCACGGCAAACAGCGCTTTCGTCGCCTTGTTGACGCCGACATCCGTCGCCTGGGCCGACAACACGACGGCGACCAGAAGGGTGAAGGGATTGGTGTGCTCCAGCTCGCCCTTGGGTTCCGGCCGCTGCACCGAAAACCGCCGGAAGATCTCGCGGATCTCGTCCTTCGAATAGGCCGAGCGGGCGGGCGGGCGCTTGCCGGCGGACGCCGGATTTGACTTTTTCGCCCTTTGGGTGCTCACTTGTGGCTTGGCTTTTGTCATCTTTTTCTGATCGCTGACGCTATGACCGATGTGAATGCGTTCGAGGACCGGCCGGTGTTTTCGGCTGAACTTTTCCCCCATCGCTCTTTGGGGCGCAAGGGTTTTCGCGTGCTGCTCGCCATTGCCGCGCTCGGCTTCTTCCCGAATGCGCTGTGGTTCGCCGCCCATGGGGCCTGGCCGATCGCGCTTTACTGCGGCCTTGCCTTTGTCGCGCTCTACATCGCATTCCGGCTTTCCTACCGGTCGGCAAGGGTGCGCGAACATGTGTCCGTCTCCAGGCTTTCCGTTTCCGTGCGCAAGATCACGCCCTCGGGACGGATGAGCGAGACCCATTTCAACCCCTTCTGGACGCGGTTTGCCGTCGACCGCCACGAAGAATTCGGCATTACCGGCATGCGGCTCTTGAGTCGCGACGAACGGCTCGAGATCGGCGCCTTTCTCAATCCGGACGACCGGGAGAGCTTCGCCGCGGCGCTGAAACAGGCTCTGGCCACCGTCAAACAGCGCATTTGAGCGCCACGCGCAAGTTTCGGGTGGCGGCACGAAGCCGAAGCGTGTTTCCTTCCTGTTCCGAAGGAGGCCAGGACGATGAACGCCATTCTTGAAACCATGACCGAAGAACCCATCGAGATAACGCCCTCAGGCGCGGACTACGACGTCGTGCGCAAGGTCATCGCGATGATCAGCGAAGAGTACCGCGAGCAGCCGGGCCTCGAGACAATCGCGCGGCGGCTCGACATGTCGCCGACCAGTCTGCAGAAGACCTTTACCCGCTGGGCAGGGCTTTCGCCCAAGGCCTTCCTCCAGGCAATCACTCTCGACCATGCCAAGCGCCTGCTCGGCGAGGAGAAGCTGCCGCTGCTGGACACCTCCTACGAACTCGGGCTTTCCGGACCGGGCCGGCTGCACGACCTGTTCGTGACGCATGAGAGCATGTCGCCCGGCGAATGGAAGGCGGGCGGCGGCGGGCTCGTCATCCGCTATGGCTTTCACCCCTCCCCCTTCGGCTGTGATTAGGCGTGGAATAAGGACCCCGTTAGAGGGGTGATCGGCTTCCAAAAG
>NZ_CFHTCS010000226.1:0-7306 GCF_984369615.1 Martelella sp.
TGCCGTGGATGAGCCCCTGGTCGAACTGGAAACCGACAAGGTGACCATCGAGGTTCCGGCGCCGGCTTCCGGCACGCTTTCCGAGATCGTCGCCGGCGAGGGTGAAACCGTCGAGCTCGACGCGCTGCTCGGCCAGATCGCCGAAGGCGATGCGCCGGCTGCGGGCGGCGGCGAAAAGGAAGAGCCGAAGGCCGACGCGCCGAAGGAAGAGCCCAAGAAGGAAGAAGCCAAGGCTGAAGACAAGCCGAAGACCGGCGGTTCCGACATGCCGGCAGCACCGTCCGCGGCCAAGATGATGGAAGAAAAGAACATCTCCGCCGATCAGGTGGAAGGTTCCGGCAAGCGCGGCCAGGTGCTGAAGGGCGACGTCATCGCCGCAGCCGCCAAGGGAACGTCTTCGCCCTCCTCGGAACCGGCCAAGGCCCCGCAGCGCGCGCCCTCCAAGGTCGAGGATGCCGACCGCGAGGAACGCGTGAAGATGACGCGCCTGCGCCAGACCATCGCCAAGCGCCTGAAGGATGCGCAGAACACCGCGGCCATGCTGACCACCTATAACGAGGTGGACATGACGGCCGTGATGGAAATGCGCTCCAAATACAAGGACCTGTTCCTGAAGAAGCACGACGTCAAGCTCGGCTTCATGGGCTTCTTCACCAAGGCTGTCTGTCACGCCCTGAAGGAAATCCCGGCGGTCAACGCCGAGATCGACGGCACCGACATCATCTACAAGAACTTCTGCCACATCGGCATGGCCGTCGGCACGGACAAGGGCCTCGTGGTTCCGGTCGTACGCGATGCCGACCGGATGTCGATCGCCGAGATTGAGGCCGAAATCGCACGGCTCGCCAAGGCGGCCCGCAGCGGCCAGCTTTCCATGGCGGACATGCAGGGCGGCACCTTCACGATCACCAATGGCGGCGTCTACGGTTCGCTGATGTCTTCGCCGATCCTGAATGCGCCGCAGTCGGGCATTCTCGGCATGCACAAGATCCAGGAGCGGCCGATGGCGATCGGCGGCCAGGTCGTCATCCGACCGATGATGTATCTGGCGCTCTCCTATGACCATCGCATGGTCGACGGTCAGGAAGCGGTGACCTTCCTCGTCCGCGTCAAGGAAACGCTGGAAGATCCCGAACGCCTCGTTCTCGATCTCTGATCAACAAAACCTGGGGGCCGGGACATGAGCATCGAATTCCTGATTACGGCGCTGATTGTTGTTCTGGCTCCCGGCACGGGCGTGGTCTACACGCTCGCGACCGGTCTGGCGCAGGGCAGGATGGCAAGCGTCGCCGCCGCCTTCGGCTGCACGCTCGGCATCATCCCGGCAATCCTCGCCTCCGTGTTCGGGCTTGCCGCGCTGTTTCACACCAGCGCGCTGCTGTTCCAGACGGTGAAGTTTGCCGGCGTTGCCTATCTTCTCTATCTTGCCTGGCAGACGCTCAAGGATCGCGGCACGCTGAGGGTCTCGGGGGAGGGGGCGCCGCGGCGCAGCCTGTTTGCGATCGCGCGCAACGGTTTTCTGATCAACATCCTGAACCCCAAGCTCTCCGTGTTCTTCCTCGCCTTCCTGCCG
Source organism: Martelella sp. (assembly GCF_984369615.1). Classification (NCBI taxonomy): domain Bacteria; kingdom Pseudomonadati; phylum Pseudomonadota; class Alphaproteobacteria; order Hyphomicrobiales; family Aurantimonadaceae; genus Martelella; species Martelella sp. Next base: position 1,574 of record NZ_CFHTCS010000226.1, read on the forward strand.
CAATTCGTCTCGCCCGCCGCTGCCTTGCCGATACTGGAAATGCTGGCGATGTCGGCCGTGTTCATGGCGATGACCTTCGCGGTGTTCGTGCTCTACGGTCAGTTTTCGGGGCTGATGCGTGACCGCGTATTGTCGAGCGAACGCGCGATGGCATGGATGCGGCGCAGCGTGGCGCTGGCCTTTGCCGGTTTCGGCGTTAAACTCGCGCTCAGCAGGCAATAGAAACCGGGACGCCTTTCATGGATCATCAATATCTGATCGAGTTCGCGTCGCTGATGGCGATCTTCTCCTTCGCCATCGTCGCTCCCGGCGCGGATACTGCGATGATCATCCGGCAGGCGCTGGTCCATGGCCGGCGCTCGGCGGTGCTCAGCAGTTTCGGCGTCGGCACCTCGCTGATGTTCCATGTCAGCTACACGATCATGGGGCTGGGGCTGATCATCTCGCAGTCGATCATGGTCTTCAACGTGATCAAATGGGCGGGCGCGGCCTATCTTATCTATCTCGGCATCCAGTCGCTGCGTTCCGGCAAGGCCGATGTTTCGCCCGTAGCCCAAGCCGGCGCAACGGCAAGGCAGGGAGCGGGAAAGGCCTTTTCGCTCGGCTTTCTCGCCAATGCGCTCAATCCGAAGCCGGTCTTGTTCTTCCTGTCGATATTCTCGACCGTGGTCAGCCACGAAACGCCCGCGGCGGTGAAGTTCGGCTATGGTCTCGTCATGGCGACGTGCCTGATCGCATGGTTCGTCGGCGTGTCGCTGTTTTTGACCACGCCGCGCATGCGCTCGGCATTCGAAAAGGCGAGCGTCTGGATCAACCGCGCGAGCGGTGCGGTCTTCATCGCATTCGGCCTGAAGCTGGCAACGGAAAAGGCAGGCTGAGCCAACGACAACAAATCCGGCCATCGGCCGCCAGAAAATATGGTCATGCAGCGCCCATCCTTCGCATCGGCGATGACCTCAATAAAGAGAAGGAAATCTGATGTCCTATGATCTCATCGTAATCGGTTCCGGTCCCGGCGGCTATGTCTGCGCGGTCAAGGCCTCGCAGCTCGGCATGAAGGTCGCCGTTGTCGAGAAGCGCGCCACCTATGGCGGCACCTGCCTCAATATCGGCTGCATTCCCTCAAAGGCGCTGCTGCATGCCTCGGAACAGTATGCGCACGCCGCCCATGGCATGGAGAGCCTCGGCATCAAGCTTGCGGGCGTGGAACTCGACCACGAGAAGCTCATGGGCCACAAGGACGCGGTGGTGAAGTCGAATGTCGAGGGCGTCGCCTTCCTGTTCAAGAAGAACAAGATCGACGGTTATCAGGGCTCCGGCAAGATCGTTGCCGCCGGCAAGGTGCAGGTGACGAAGGAAGACGGTTCGACCGAGGAACTTGAAGCCAAGAACATCGTGATTGCCACAGGCTCCGATGTCGCCGGCATTCCGGGCGTCGATGTCGCGATCAATGAGGAAACCATCGTTTCTTCCACCGGCGCGATCGCGCTGAAAAAGGTTCCCGAACATATGGTCGTCGTTGGCGGCGGCGTCATCGGGCTCGAACTCGGATCGGTCTGGTCGCGCCTTGGCGCCAAGGTCACCGTCATCGAATTCCTTGACAAGATCCTCGGAACGATGGACGGCGAAGCCTCCAAGCAGTTCCAGAAGATCCTCGCCAAGCAGGGCATTGATTTCAAGCTTTCGGCCAAGGTCACGGCCGTCGAAAAGGGCGAGAACGGCGCGAAGGTGACGTTCGAGCCGGTCAAGGGTGGCGACGCCGAGACGCTTGAGGCCGACATCGTGCTGATTTCCACCGGCCGCAAGCCCTTCACCGAAGGCCTCGGCCTGGAAGAGGCCGGCGTCAAGCTCGACGATCGCGGTCGTGTCGAAATCGACGGTCATTTCAAGACCAATGTCGACGGAATCTACGCCATCGGCGATGTGGTCAAGGGCCCGATGCTCGCGCACAAGGCCGAGGACGAGGGCGTGGCGCTTGCCGAAATCCTCGCCGGCCAGGCAGGTCACGTGAACTATGACGTGATCCCGAGCGTCGTCTATACGCAGCCGGAAGTCGCCTCGCTCGGCAAGACCGAGGAAGAGCTGAAGAAAGCCGGCGTGGCCTACACTGTCGGCAAGTTCCCGTTCATGGCCAATGGCCGCGCCCGCGCCATGGAAGCCACCGACGGTTTCGTCAAGGTGCTCGCCGACAAGGAAACCGACCGTGTTCTCGGCGTCCATATCGTCGGCTTCGGCGCCGGCGAGATGATCCACGAGGCGGCGGTGCTGATGGAGTTCGGCGGTTCTGCCGAAGATCTCGGCCGCACCTGCCACGCGCATCCGACAATGTCGGAAGCGGTGAAGGAAGCAGCGCTCGCCGCCTTCTTCAAGCCGATCCATATGTAGGCGCGGCGCCGAAGGGCGTTCCTGACTGAAGGTTTGATACGGCCCCGTTCTGCGGGGTCGTTTTTCATGTGTCCGGCGCCGTCATTCGCGTCGTTGATCCAAGACTTCAGTAAAATTCGTTGTTCATGGCGCGCAAAATCCTGTTTTCATGGGCCATGGCTCACAAATCAACCGGATCCATCTTTGCCGCCGGTCCGGCAGCGGGAATCGCGCTGATCACCGCTTCGGTCTTCCTGCTCTCGCTCTCCGATGCGCTGGTCAAGCTGTCCGGCGTGCGTTTCGGTCTTGCGCAACTGATCTTCCTGCGATCCGCATTTGCAGCGATGCTTCTCGCGCTCGGGCTGAAATTGTTCGCGCGCGGCACGCGACTCATTCCCGAACACCTTGGGTGGGTGACGGCCCGCAGCCTCTGCCTCGTTTCCATGTGGTTCTGCTATTACGCATCTCTTCCGCACCTGCCGCTGTCGCTGGCGGCGGCCTGCTACTATACATCGCCGTTGTGGATGGCGCTCCTTGCCCGCTTTCATCTTGGAGAGCCGGTGGGTCTTGTGCGGTGGTGCGCCATTCTGCTTGCGCTTTCCGGCGTGGTCGTCAGCGTCAATCCGTCGGCCGGAGCCGTCTCGCCTTTCCTGCTGCTTCCGCTTCTTGCTGCTTTTTTCTATGCTCTTGCGGCGATCATTACCTGGGACAAGTGTCGTGGCGAAGCGCCTTTCGCCATGGCGCTCAATCTCAATATCGCGCTTGCCGTATCGGGCGCGGCGGGCATGGCGTGCGTTCTCCTGTTTCCGGCGGGCGATGGATTCGCGCTAACCGCCTGGCGACCGCTCGGTGTGTCGGACTGGGCGCTGATCGGGCTTCTCGCGCTCTTCCTTGTGGCCATAACCACGGGTGTCGCCGGCGCTTACCGCACAGCCCCGGCGCCGGTCGTCGGCCTTTTCGACAACGCTTATCTCGTGTTTGCGGCACTGTGGAGCATTCTTATTTTCGCCGAACGGCCGTCAGGCCTGGAAATTGCCGGACTTGCGATGATCGGCCTCGGCGCGGCGATCGCCGCCCGTCCGCCACGTGTGCGCCAGACTACAACGGATTGACTGTAGAATTAGAAAAATACAATATTTACAGTAATTTAATGAATTTGTGGCGGCGAAAATCCTATCCTGAACACAATCAAGGACTGGAATGGGAGCGAGGAAAGGGATGGTCCTTTCCGGTGAACGAGAACGCTGAAACCTCCCAAGGACAGACCTGATGCAGAAGATTATCGCTCTTTCGCTTGCAACCCTGATCGTCGGCGCAGGCGCGGCCTTCGCCGCCCAGCCGCTCAACCCTTCCTTCTACGGCCCCAAGGTGACGGCCACCGACAGGGACATCGCCCGCATCGCCGCGCCCGGCGATGTCTTTTCGACCTCGGTGATGGATGAAGGAAACTGGCATGCCGTCAAGACCTACAAGGTCCAGCCTGACGGCACGCCGAAGCTGATCGATTTCAGCTATAGTGATCTGAACGACTAAGGACAGCGACGCGGCCCCGTTTTCAGGCGGGGCCTTCTTCATTCCTCAGGCGCGCGGATGCGCCTTGTCGTAGATCTCCAGAAGTCGACCGGTGTCGACGCCGGTGTAGATCTGCGTCGTCGAGAGGGACGCGTGGCCGAGCAGTTCCTGAATGGTCCTGAGGTCGCCGCCGGCGGCCAGGAGATGGGTCGCGAAGGAGTGCCGCAGCGCGTGCGGCGTGGCCTTGTCCGAGAGGCCAAGCGCTCCGCGCAGCGCCTGCATTTCCCGCTGGATGATCGCCGGCTGTAGCGGTTTTCCGCGCAGTCCGCGGAAGAGCGGCTTGTCTGCTTCCAGATGATGCGGGCAGAGTGCGCCATAATGCCGCACGGCCGCAAGCGCTGCCGGCAGGAGCGGCACGATGCGGGTCTTTTCGCCCTTGCCGGTGATCCTTAGGCTTGTCGGATTGTCGGCAAAGTCATGCGGCGTCAGCCCCAGCGCTTCTGAGATGCGCAGTCCGCAACCATAGAGAAGGCAGAAGACGGCGGCGTTGCGCGCGGCAATCCAGGGCTCTTCCGCCAACTGGCCCTGCTCCGTTGAAACCGCGAGCGCCTCCTCGGCGCTCAGGGGCTTGGGCAGCGATTTCGGCTGTTTCGGCGCCCGCATGGCGCGCACGCCGGCGGCATTGGCAAGTCCGCGTTTTTCCAGCCAGCGCAGAAATGAACGGATGCCCGCCAGATCGCGGCCAAGCGTGCGCGCGCCGGCGCCCTCGCGACGGCGGAAGGCGAGGTAGGCGCGCACGTCCGCAGGCCTCAGCGAATCAATGTCCGAGAGCCGCACGGGCCGGGCGATATGGCCGCACAGGAAGGCGAGAAACTGCCGCGTGTCGCGCTCGTAGGCCTCGGTCGTCTTGGCCGAAAGCCGGCGCTCGCCGGCAAGCGCTCGCAGCCACTCTTGACGCAAGCCAAGCAATGCATCATCAGCAGGCACCAGTATTTCGCCCATGGGGTCACCCTCTCAGGAACTTCTTGCCGCGGCGCGATTTTACAGTAAATTGGGTTACAAAAACGCTAAGGGTTCGGGGAGGTGTCATTGTCTTTTCACACGGAATTGCGATATACGCTTCTCAGCAAAAGCAGGATGTCTTATGGCGCGTCGTGATTCATCATCCGCTCTGGCGCAGTTCGCTGAGGCGGTCGCGCTTGTTTCACAAGGGCAACCGGGACACATCGTCGACACGTTGATCGCCGAACGCGGACAGAAGATCGTCCACAATCCGTTCTGGCCGGTGATGCGTCCGTTTCTCCACCTGCTTCTGGGCTACGGCAAGGCGATCGATTTCGCCAATGACATCGAGTCCATGGATGGCTACCAGGTCTTTGACTACATCTCCAACCGTCTGACCCTCGACATCAACTGCACCGGTCGTGAGCGCATCCCCGAAAAGGGCGGTTTCGTGATGGTTTCCAACCATCCGACCGGCATCGCCGACGGGGTGGCAGTCTTCGACCTTCTGAAAGAGCGCCGCCCGGATATGACGTTCTTCGCCAACCGGGACGCCGTGCGCGTCAATCCGCGCCTGGTCGAGATGATCATCCCGGTCGAATGGCGCGAGGAGTTCAAGAGCAAGCTGAAGGCGCGCGAGACGCTGCAGGTGACCAACAACGCCATCAGAGAAGAAAAGGCGATGGTGCTGTTTCCCTCCGGCCGCATTGCCTATTGGGCCGATGGCAAGCTCAACGAGCGCCCGTGGAAGACCTCGGCGATCGGCTTTGCCCGCAAATATGACCTGCCGATCCTGCCCGTGCATCTGAAGGCGCGCAATTCCGGCCTGTTCTACTGGTTCGCCAAATGGTCGAC
>NZ_CFHTCS010000227.1:0-7286 GCF_984369615.1 Martelella sp.
GCCGGCTCCTGCTGCGGCTTGCGGCGGCCGCCGAGCTCCGGCTGGATCGAGGCGCGCGAACCGGCCGGCACCTTTCCGCCGAGATATTTGCCGGTCAGAAGCCCGGTTGCAAGCGGCGAGAAGGCGAGCAGGCCGACATCCTCGTAATAGGCAAGTTCCGCCATATCGAGATCATGGTGCCGGTAGAGCAGGCTGTATTCGTTCTGGACGGTGGAAATGCGCGTCCGGTCGTGCTGTTCGGCGCGGTTGAGATAGCGCATCGTGCCCCAGGCCGTCTCATTGGAAAGGCCGATGGCGCGGATTTTGCCGGCCTTCACAAGCCTGTCCAGCGTGTCGAGCGTCTCGGCGATATCGACATGGCTCTGGTAGCGGTCCTGGCCGTAAGGGGAATAGGTCCAGGAATTGCGGAAGTGGAAATGGCCGCGATTGGGCCAGTGGATCTGGTAGAGGTCGATATAGTCGGTCTTCAGCCGCTTCAGGCTGGCGTCAAGCGCATTGCGGATCGCCTGCGGGGTGATCGGCTTGCCGTCGCGCACCCAGGGGCGGCCGGGGCCGGCGATCTTGGTCGCGAGCACGATGTCGTCGCGCTTCTTGCGGCGTTCGAACCACGAACCGACAAATTCCTCCGTGCGGCCATAGGTTTCCGCGCTGAGCGGCGTGACCGGATACATTTCGGCGGTATCGAAGAAGTTCACGCCGTTGTCCACGGCGTAGTCCATCTGGGCGTGGGCCTCCGCCTCCGCGTTCTGCGTGCCCCATGTCATGGTTCCGAGGCAGATTTGCGAAACTTCTATGCCGGTGCGGCCCAAACTATTGGTTTTCATGAAATTACCTGAAATACTGAAATGGCGGGTTTTGAGGAAACTTAGCGGGATAGCGCCGCAGCGCAAGCGCCCAACGGCATTTTCACGCGCAAATTCAGCCGCGAATGGCGGGGGCGCGCTATTGACACCGGCGGTCGAAACGTCAAATGGAAGGCCTTTCGGGCGTGGTTCCGGGGTGAACCGCGTCGAACCACATTGAATGATCGCCTCAGGGGGACCGCAGATGACAGTCGCATTCACCTTTCCCGGACAGGGCAGCCAGAGCGTCGGCATGGGCAAGTCGCTGGCCGATGAATTCACCGCCGCAAGGCTCGTTTTCGAGGAAGTCGACGACGCGCTCGGCGAAAAACTGTCCCGCACCATCTGGGAAGGCCCCGAAGACCAGCTTCAGCTGACCGCCAATACTCAGCCGGCGCTGATGGCGGTTTCGCTCGCCGCGATCCGTGTGCTGGAGGCGGAAGGCCTCGACCTGAAGGCCGACATTTCCTACGTCGCCGGCCATTCTCTGGGCGAATATTCCGCGCTCTGCGCGGCCGGCACATTTTCTCTGGCTGATACGGCGCGTCTCCTGCGCATCCGCGGCAATGCCATGCAGAAGGCCGTGCCGGTGGGCAAGGGCGCCATGGCGGCGATCATCGGGCTTGCCTTCGAGGATGTCGAGGCGGTTTGCAAGGAAGCGTCCTCGGCCGGCGTCTGCGAGATCGCCAATGACAATGGCGGCGGCCAGGTGGTGATTTCCGGCGAAAAGGCCGGCGTTGAAAAGGGCGTTGCGCTGGCAACGGACAAGGGCGCAAAGCGCGCGCTACTGCTGCCGGTGTCGGCTCCCTTCCATTCCTCGCTGATGGCGCCTGCCGCCGATGCCATGGAAGAGGCATTGGCAGAGGTGCGCAAGGGCGTGCCGGCGGTGCCGGTCGTTGCCAATGTGTGCGCCGAGCCGGTTTCCGATCCGGAAGAGATCGCGCGCCTGCTCGTCGCCCAGGTCACCGGACGGGTGCGCTGGCGCGAAACCGTCAGCTGGTTTGCGGCCAACCAGGTCGAGACGCTTTATGAGATCGGCGCCGGTAAGGTGCTGACCGGCCTGGCGCGTCGCATCGACCGTTCGGTCAACGGCATTGCCGTCGGCGGACCGGACGATATCGACGGCGCGCTGAAGGTGATCAAGGGCTGAATCGATTGATACTGGTTCGCTGCGCGCGGACCCTCACGCAAGACTAGATACGGGACGAGGTTTTAAAATGTTGGATCTTTCGGGGCGCAAGGCGCTCGTAACCGGCGCAAGCGGCGGCATCGGCGAGGCGATCGCCCGCCAGCTGCACGGGCAGGGCGCAACCGTCGCCCTGCACGGCACGCGGGCGGAAAAGCTTGAGGCGCTGGCCGCCGATCTCGGCGAGCGCGCCCATGTGTTTCCCGCCGACCTTTCCGACCGCGACGCCGTCAAGGCGCTCGGCGAGAAGGCCGAGGCCGACCTCGGCGGCATCGACATTCTGGTCAACAATGCCGGCATCACCAAGGACGGTCTGTTCGTGCGCATGAGCGATGCCGACTGGGAAAGCGTGCTGGAGGTCAACCTGACGGCCGCCTTCGTCCTGACGCGGGCGATCATGCATCCGATGATGCGCCGCCGCTTCGGTCGCGTGATCAACATCACCTCGATCGTCGGCGTCACCGGCAATCCGGGGCAGGCCAATTACTGCGCCGCCAAGGCCGGCATGATTGGTTTTTCGAAATCGCTGGCGCAGGAAGTCGCGCCGCGCAACGTCACCGTCAACTGCGTGGCGCCGGGCTTTATCGAGACGGCGATGACCGACAAGCTGAACGACAAGCAGAAGGAGGGCATTCTTTCCGCCGTGCCGATGAAGCGCATGGGCAGCGGGGATGACATCGCTTCCGCCGTCACCTATCTTGCCTCGAACGAGGCGAGCTATGTCACGGGCCAGACCCTGCACGTCAATGGCGGCATGGTGATGGTCTGAGCGAAGGTTGCGTTTTGGCGAACGCGAGCGGTTGAAATGCCCGCGCTCGCCGCAAACCGGCGCTTTTTTGGCTTTGCGCCGTGAACAAAGCATGGTAAGCGGGCCGGGACTGCCAAGAACAGTCCAGCGGATATGATCCGGTCCTGCGGGCCGGTTTTTTCCAATGTGGGCGTTGGTTCACGTGTTTGCCGCCACATCTCTTCGTGAAGCGAGGGATAGGACGGCGTTAACTTCAAGGGGTGCCCTGGCGCATCCCATCGAACTTGAGACAGGTCGAGGATACCGACATGAGCGATATCGCAGAACGCGTTAAGAAAATTGTAGTTGACCACCTGGGCGTTGACGCCGACAAGGTTGTTGAAAGCGCCAGCTTCATCGACGATCTGGGCGCAGATTCGCTCGACACTGTCGAGCTGGTCATGGCCTTCGAAGAAGAGTTCGGTGTCGAAATCCCCGACGATGCAGCCGACTCCATCCTGACCGTCGGCGACGCGATCAAGTTTATCGAGAAGGCCCAGGCCTGATCGACGCAGAAGCACCGGGCGGTTTTTCAGCGCTCTGCTGAATACCGCCTTGATCGGCCCGGTAAAACGGGCCATTTTTTTATCCTGAGCCGGATCCGGCGGTCGCCGGCGCCAGAAGATTTTGTCTGTCCGCTGGCCGGGCAGTAAAGACCGGCCGCCTTGGCTGTCCGGTTCGGCCGAAGGATGAAAATGCCGCTTTGCTGGGATGGCGGCGACCCGGTTCCGTCACGGCGCCGGAGGCGAAAAGAAAACTGAAAAGGGGCGATCCACCAATGAGGCGTGTAGTAATCACCGGTCTGGGCATGGTAACGCCGCTGGGATGCGGAACCGAGGTCACCTGGTCGCGCTTGCTGGAAGGCAGGAACGGCGCATCCAAGGTCACCGCTTTCGAGACGGATGACCTGGCGGCCAAGATTGCCTGTTCGATCCCTTTGGGTGACGGCAGCGACGGGACGTTCAACGCGGATCAATGGCTCGAGCCGAAGGAACAGCGCAAGGTCGACCCCTTCATCATCTATGCGATGGCTGCCGCCGACATGGCGCTGAACGACGCCGACTGGCACCCGAAAAGCGATGACGACCAGATTTCGACGGGCGTCCTGATCGGGTCCGGCATCGGCGGTCTCGATGGTATCGTGGAAGCCGGATACACGCTGCGCGACCGCGGTCCGCGCCGGGTCTCGCCATTTTTCATCCCTGGCCGCCTGATCAATCTGGCCTCCGGCCAGGTCTCCATCCGCCACAAGCTGCGCGGCCCCAACCATTCTGTCGTCACCGCCTGCTCGACCGGCGCGCACGCCATCGGCGACGCCAGCCGGCTGATCGGCTTCGGCGACGCGGACGTGATGGTCGCCGGCGGCGCGGAATCGCCGATCTGCCGCCTGTCGCTTGCCGGCTTTGCCGCCTGCAAGGCGCTGTCGACGGATTTCAACGACGATCCCCAGCGCGCCTCGCGTCCCTATGACGTCGACCGCGACGGCTTCGTCATGGGCGAGGGCGCCGGCATTGTAGTCCTTGAAGAGCTCGAACACGCCAGGGCCCGCGGCGCGACGATCTACGCGGAAGTGGTCGGATACGGGCTCAGCGGCGATGCCTACCACATCACCGCGCCGAGCGAGGACGGCGAAGGCGCCTTCCGCTGCATGACCTCGGCCCTGAAGCGCGCCGGCATTGCGCCGTGCGAGATCGACTACATCAACGCCCACGGCACGTCGACCATGGCCGATACGATCGAGCTCGGCGCCGTCGAGCGGCTTCTGGGGGAGGATGCCGGCAAGGTGGCGATGTCGTCCACCAAATCGGCGACCGGCCATCTTCTCGGTGCTGCCGGCGCGATCGAGGCGATCTTCTCGACGCTTGCGATTCGCGACAATGTCGCGCCGCCGACGCTCAATCTCGACAATCCCGAGCGCGAGACGCCGATCGATCTCGTGCCGAAAGTCGCGCGCAAGCGCAATATCGATGTGGCGCTGTCGAATTCTTTCGGCTTCGGCGGCACCAACGCCTCGCTGGTTCTGCGCCGCTATAACGGCTGACCCGCCGTCAGGCCTTGTGGAAGGACAAAAGAAACGGCTGACATTTTGCGGCCGTTTTTTTATCTAGGTTCAACGACTTCGGCGTTGGATTCGATATCGTTCGCCGCAGCGGCGGTTTGCTGCCGCAGGTCATGATGGTGAGGCCGCATCGCTTCCGGATGCGGCCGGACTTTTGTTTGAGAGGTTACCGGTGCGCGGTTCTGACCAGGAAAACGGGCGTGAGAACGGCGAGAACGCGGGAGACGACCGCCGGCCGGTCGTGCCGAAATCCGCCAGGGAGGCATTGCGGCCGGAGCGCGTCCCCGAGCCCGTGCAGCGTTCCAGAAAGGCCAAGAGCCAGTTCGTGACATTCCTGAATTTCGTGATGACGCTGCTGGTGCTTGCGGCGGTGGCCGTGGGTGGCATCTATTATTACGCGAAATCGAGCTACAATGAACCCGGTCCGCTGACGGTCAATGCGGAATTCACCGTGCGCGCCGGCGCGGGCCTTGCCACCATTGCAAGGGATCTGGAGCGCAACGGCATCGTCAGCGATTCGCGTATTTTCCGCTATGTGACGGCGGCCCATCTGAGAAACGGCGAGACCCTCAAGGCCGGCGATTATGAGATCAAGGCGGGCGCTTCCATGGCCGATGTGGCCGCCCTGCTCGAATCGGGAAAATCCATTCTCTACAGCATTTCCTTTCCCGAGGGCTTCACCGTCCGGCAGGTCTTCGACCGGCTGGCCTCCGATCCCAATCTGAGCGGAGACCTGCCTGAGGAACTGCCGTCCGAAGGAACGCTGATGCCGGAGACCTATCGCTTCTCGCGGGGGACGGACCGCACGGAGATCATCGAGCAGATGCGCGAGGGCCAGCAGCGCATGGTCGACGAGATCTGGCTGAAGCGGGACCAGGGCCTGCCGATCGACAACAAGGACGATTTCGTCACGCTTGCCTCGATCGTCGAGAAGGAAACGGGCATTGCCTCCGAACGGCCGCAGGTCGCAGCCGTTTTCCTCAACCGGCTGGAGCGGGGCATGCGGCTGCAGTCGGACCCGACCGTGATCTACGGTCTTTTCGGCGGCGAGGGCAAACCTTCCGACAGGCCGATCTACCGGTCGGATCTCGACAAGGAAACGCCCTACAACACCTATCGGATCAACGGCCTGCCGCCGGGGCCGATCGCCAATCCCGGCCGGGCGGCGCTCGAGGCGGTGGCAAACCCGGCCCGTACCGAAGACCTGTACTTTGTCGCCGATGGCACCGGCGGACATGCCTTCGCCCGCACGCTCGACGAACACAATGCAAATGTTCGCCGCTGGCGCAGGCTCGAAGCCGAGCAGGGCGCGAATTGACGCTCCGTCGGAGGACCCGGCTTAGCGCCGGGCGGAAAATGCTGTAGTTTGCGCCGCGATGGCCCGGCCTCGTTTGCCGGGCCGGAGCCGAGAGGGGAAGACATGAAGCCGCAATCCATGACGGGCTTTGCCCGCAGCGAGGGGCACTGGCAGCGCTATCGCTGGTCCTGGGAACTTCGTTCCGTCAACGGCAAGGGGCTCGATTTCAGGCTCCGGCTGCCGCAGGGCAGCGATCATCTGGAGAGTGACGTGCGCAAGCGTCTCTCCGGCCGTTTGTCGCGCGGCAATGTCCAGGTGGCGCTGTCGATCGCCCTTGCCGAGAGCAGGCTGGAACTCGCCGTCAACGAGGCGGCGCTGCAGGCGGTGCTCGACCTCAAGGCGCGCCTCGGCGATGCCGTTGACGACAGGCCGCTCACCATGGAGGGCCTTCTCGGCATGCGCGGGGTTGCCGAGTTCCGCGAGGTCGAGGAGAGCGAGGAGACAATCGCAACGCGCGACCGCATGATCCTTGATGATCTCGATCGCGCGCTCGACAGGCTGGCGGCCATGCGCGGCGATGAGGGCGAGAAGATCGTCGCGGTTCTCTCCCGCCAGATCGACAGGATCGAAGCGCTGACGGCAACGATTGCGCGCGACCCCTCCCGCTCTCCGTCAACGATTGCCGAAAAGCTCTCCGAGCAGGTGGCGAAACTGGTGGAGGCCGCGCCCGCGCTCGACGCGGACCGGCTCTACGCCGAGGCGGTGCTGCTCGCCACCAAGGCCGACCTGCAGGAAGAAATCGACCGGCTGAACGCCCATGTCGAAGCTGCGCGTGCGCTTTTGCAACAGGGCGGGCCATGCGGGCGCAGGCTTGATTTCCTGGCGCAGGAATTCAATCGCGAGACCAACACGATCTGTTCCAAGTCGAACGCCGTCGCGGTGACGGCGGCGGGGCTGGAGCTGAAGACGGTCATCGATCAGTTTCGCGAGCAGATACAGAATCTGGAGTAGAGCCATGGCAGAAAGCAATGCTGTAAACCGACGCGGGATCATGCTGGTTCTGGCGGCCCCGTCCGGCGCGGGCAAGTCGACGATCGCGCGGCGGCTGCTTGCCG
>NZ_CFHTCS010000228.1:0-7232 GCF_984369615.1 Martelella sp.
AGAAAACCGCCGACGAGACCCGCCTGCGCAAATTGCGCGGCACCGTACCGGTCAATGCCGTGCTTCATGTCTGGCTGAAGGCCATTCACCCGCATGCGCCCGCGGAGATCCAGCTTTCGCTCAACGGCCAGTTGTTCGGCAATATCTTCGCCCAGAACGCGGAAGAGTATGAATTCCGCATGTTCTTCGTGCCGCATGGCGGCGAACTGGAATGTTCCTACGATCCCGAGACGACGACGATCTCGGTCGCCTACTGGTTTACAGATGCCAAGGTGCTGGAGGAAGGCATTACCGTGCTGCGCACCCACGCGGCCAATGCCCCGGCGCCCGCCCCCGGCAGCTATCACTTCCGTCCGCCCTTCGGCTGGATGAACGATCCGAACGGCTTCGGCCGCTTCAACGGTTCGGCGCATCTCTTCTACCAGCATTATTCGCACGGGCTGACCTGGAATACCATGCACTGGGGCCATGCGATCTCTGAGGATTACCTGCACTGGCGGCACATGCCGATCTTCCTGTTCCCCTCCGAAGACCTCACCCACCGCCCGGACAAGCGCGGCGGCGCCTTTTCCGGCTCGGCGATCCCGCTGGAAAATTCCGCCGGCATTCGCGTGTTCTTCACCGAACATGTGATCGAGCGCGCGCCCGAACGCGAAATCCAGATGGTCGCCACCTCGCAATCGCTGATCTTCGCCGGCGCGGCGAAGCCGCTGATCGACAAACGGCCGGAGCTGGAAGGGCTGACGCTCGACTTCCGCGACCCTTACGTTTTCCGGGGGCCTGACGGCTACTGGAAAATGCTGCTTGGCAGCCGCCAGGGCGAGGAAGGCGTGGTCCTCCTCTACCAGACGGCCGACCTGACGGCGGCAAGCGGCTGGGAATTCGTCGAAATCCTGCACCGTGAGGGCCGGTTCAATACCCAGGTTGTCGAGTGTCCCTGCCTGCTGCCGCTCGACGGCCCGGCCGGCGACCCGCAGACCCATTGGGTGCTGGTCTGCGGCCTGATGCACAGCCACCACGAGGAGACCGGCCGCAAAAACCTGACCATGGCGACCGTCGGCCATTTCGACGGCAAGCATTTCACGCCCCAATTCGAGCAGGAACTCGATTTCGCCACGGACAACTACGCCTTCCAGGCCTTTCTCGACCAGGGCCGCCCGGTCGGCATTGGCTGGCTGGCCAACTGGGCCGATGCCGCGCCGGAAATCGACTTTCCGACGGCGATGACCCTGCCGCGCAACCTTGTCTATGACGCTGCCGACAACACGCTTCTGACGCCGCCGATCGAGGGCGTGGAAATGCTGCGCGACGCGTTGATCGATGACACCGCCCTTGCCGCCGGCGAGCCGGTGATGCTGGAAAAGGGCCAGGCCGAGGTCGTGATCGAGCTTGACCGCAATGACGGGCCGTTCGAAATTGACCTCTACCACAACAATATCGAGATCACGGTGAAGATCGATGCCGAGGGGATGCGGCTTCTCTATATGGACGACAGCAAGTCGCCGACGCCCGATTATTTCGCCCCCGGCGCCAATCCGAGCCATTTGCGGCTGTTCCTCGACATCGGTTCAGTCGAAGTTTTTGCTGACAACGGCCGCTGGGCCGGCACAAAGCGCATCGCCGGCTTCGACCCGATCCACTCGATGCGAATCCGCGAAGGCGCGATCAAATCGGCAAAGGTCTGGTCGCTGGCGCTTTGAGGCAGAGCAGATTACGGCAGCTTGGCCGCCGTGACCTCGACCTCGACCAGAAATTCCGCGCGGGTGAAGCCGGAGACGATCAGCAGGGTCGACACCGGCATGGGATCGGCGATGTAGCGGTCGCGGACATCCATATAGGCCGGAAAATCCTCGCGCGTCGTCACATAGCCGGTAATGCGGATCACATCCTCAAACCCCATATCGGCTTCCGCCAGGATTTTCCCGATCGCCTGGAAGCAGAGCTCCGCCTGCGCGCTGACCGAGCGCGGAATGGCCTCGTCCTGCCCGATGCCGAGCTGGCCGGAGGTGACCAGAAGGCCGGCGCCCGGCGGCACGTAGAGGCCGTGGCTGTAATTGCCGAAAGGCTTGCGAACGCCGTCAGGGTTGATGCTCTTCTTCATGTGAAACCGCCTCGTGAAAAACTGTCAAACCGCATGGCCGCACAAGGACCCGGCTGTCAAGCAGCCGTAAACCCGGACCGAGCGATAATGTAGAGGCCGCGGCGAAAAATATAAGGCGGCACGGCGCATAATCCCCGATATTCCCGCCCTGCCCTTTTATTCGTCCGCCGGATCCTCCGGCAATTGCCAGTCCACCGGTTCCATGCCCTGCTCCAGAAGGAACTGGTTGGCTTTGGAAAAATGGCGACATCCGAAAAAACCGTTATGGGCGGAGAGCGGCGAGGGATGCGGCGCCTTCAGCACCAGATGCCGTGACCTGTCCACAAAGGAGGCCTTTTTCTGCGCATAGGCGCCCCAGAGCATGAACACCACATGGGGGCATTCGTCATTGACCGCGCGGATGACGGCGTCGGTGAATTGCTCCCAGCCCTTGCCGCGATGGGAGGCGGCCGCCGCCTGGCGCACGGTGAGCACGGAATTCAGCAACAGCACGCCCTGGCGCGCCCAGTGTTCAAGAAAACCGTGATTGACCTTCTGGAACCCGACATCGGTAGCCAGTTCCTTGTAGATATTGACCAGTGACGGCGGCACGCGCACGCCCGGCTGCACGGAGAAACAGAGCCCGTGGGCCTGTCCCGGGCCATGATAGGGATCCTGCCCGAGAATGACGACGCGCACGTTTTCAAGCGGCGTCAGGTCGAGCGCGCGGAAATACTCGCTCCCCTTCGGGAAGACGGTCTGCCCGGCACGCTTCTCCTCCACCAGAAAGGAGCGGAGCTCGGCCATATAGACGCTCTCGAATTCCGGCTTGAGTTTTTCGCGCCAGCCGTCCTCAAGCCTGATCTCGCTCTCTGCCATCGCACCCTGTCCTTTCTCAGATGCTCTCCTTGTTATCCCCACCGTCGCGACGATGCAATTCTCTGCGAAAATGTCACACTTGCACGCACATTGCCGCGTATTAGGTTTGGAACGACAAAGGAGGACCTTTAAAATGCAGCCAACCGCTTTCGTATCGACGCTCTTCGACGGCAAATCCAACCCGAACAAGGTCACGGTCGCCTTCACCATGGCGGTCAATGCGCTTGCCAAGGGACACAGCGCCACCATGATCCTGATGGCCGAGGCCGTGGAACTCGGCCGTCCCGGCGCCACCGAAGGCATGGCGATCGGAGCGCCGTTCGATCCCGTTCCCGATCTTCTGGCGCGGTTCCGCGAGACCGGCGGCAGGATCGCCATCTGCGGCGCCTGCATGAAGCATAACGGCTTCACCGCGGAAGACATGGACCCGGAATTCGAGATCATCACCGCCCCCGACGTGATCGATCTTCTCATGAATGCGGAAGGCTCCCTGCAGATCACCTGACGCCTCGCCCCGAATGGCGGGATCCCCTTCTCCGCAGCCTCTCCGGCGAGCGGGCCAATCGTCATGGCTGCGTCAAATAAAGTCGCCGACGGCATGGTTCCGGCGTTGACCGGCGCTTTGCGCCGGGCCAAACTGCCGCGCGTGATCCGAGCGCGCGAAAAGCCGCGCGAGAACAATCCTGACAGGGGGTTTCGAAATGCTCAACTTCAAGAAGGCGGTGCTGGCCACCGCCGCCGTGGCCGCGATTGCGGGTTTTTCCGTGCCGGCGCTGGCGCAGGACAGCGACGAAAAGACGGTCGCCATCACCTATATCGTCGAACATCCCGCCCTTGACGCCGTGCGCGAGGGCATTATCGAGAGCCTCGCCGAAAAGGGCTATACCGAAGGCGACAACCTCACCGTTGTCGCCCGCTCCGCCCAGGGCAACATGACGACGCAGACCCAGATCGCCTCCGAGTTCGCAGGCCTCAAGCCCGATGTCGCGGTCGGCATTTCCACGCCGTCCGCCCAGGCGTTGAAGAATTCGATGGGCGATGCCCCGGTCGTCTTCGCCGCCGTGACCGATCCGGTCGCCGCCGGCCTCGTCGAAAATCCGGAACACCCGGAAGCCAACATCACCGGCACCTCCGACAAGCAGCCGCCGAAGCCGGCGCTGGAGCTGATCCAGACGCTGGTGCCCGGCGTCAAGACCATCGGCGTCATCTATAATCCGGGCGAAGCCAACTCGGTGGTTCAGGTGGACGAGATCAAGGCGGCCGCCGGCGAACTCGGCCTCGAAGTCGTCGACAGCCCCGCCGCCCAGTCGACCATGGTGCCGGACGCGGCGCGCAACCTCGTCGGCAAGGCCGATGCTATCCTGCTGCCGACCGACAATTCGGTTATCTCGGTGCTTGAAGCCATCATCACCGTCGGCGAGCGCGCCAAACTCCCGGTCTTCACCACGGATACGGATTCCGTCGAGCGCGGCGCGGTTGCGGCCCTTGGCTTCAACTATGCCGAAATGGGCAAGGTCACCGGCGACATGGTTGCCGAAATCCTCGCCGGCAAGGCTCCGTCGGAAATCGCCGTCGTCGTGCCCGGCAACCAGGACCTGTTCCTCAACATGAAGGCTGCCGAAGCCATGGGCATCACGGTTCCCGACAGCGTCAAGGACAGCGCCAAGAAGGTCATCGAATAATATGACGCTTTTTGCTCTCGCCGGGGCGTTTGAGACCGGCTTGCTCTTCGCCCTCGTGGCGTTGAGCATCTTTATGTCCTTTCGGGTTCTCGACTTTCCCGATCTGACGGTGGACGGGAGTTTCCCCTTGGGCGCGGCGGTTTCGGCCGCCGCCATCGTCAACGGCATCGATCCGTTCATCGCAACATTCTTCGGCATGCTCGCAGGCGCCGCAGCCGGTTTCGTGACCGGCCTCTTGAACGTGCGCTTCGGCATCATGAACCTGCTCGCCGGCATCCTGTCGATGGTGGCGCTGTTTTCCGTGAACCTGCGCATCATGGGACGGCCGAACCTGCCGGTCTACGGTCAGGACACCGTGTTCTCCCGCTTCGAAAGCGTGGTCGATGCCGGCCTTTGGAGCAATACGATCCTGCTTCTGATCATCGCCATCGGCGCCAAGCTGATCGTCGACTGGTTCCTCAAGACCGAGATCGGTCTCGGGCTCAGGGCATCGGGCGAGAACCCCGCAATGGCCGAGGCCCAGGGCATCCGCAACGGCGCGATGACGCTGCTCGGCATGTCGATCGCCAATGCGCTCTGCGCGCTCGGCGGTTCGCTCTTTGCCCAGATGCAGGGCGTGGCGGACGTGACCATGGGCGTCGGCACGATCGTCACCGGACTTGCAGCGCTGATCATCGGCGAGGCTATACTCGGGCGACGCACGGTGTTTCTGGCAACGCTCGGCTGCGTGATCGGCGCGGTCGTCTACCGCCTGTTCATTGCGCTCGCGCTTTCCGCCGGCTTCATCGGCATCCGCCCGCAGGACCTCAACCTGATCACCGCCGTGGTGGTCGCCGTTGCCGTGGTTCTCTCCCAGCGGCGGGGAAAACGCGGCCGCAAGCAGCTCTTCAACTTCAAGCTGGTGCGCGGCGCCCAGCAAAATGACGAGGGACAGAACTGATGCTTTCCCTTTCCGATATCCGCCTCACCTTCAATCCGGGCACGGCCACGGAAGTCAAGGCGCTGCGCGACGTCTCGATGCAGATCGACGAGGGCGAGTTCGTCACCGTGATCGGCTCCAACGGCGCCGGAAAGTCAACGCTTCTATCGACCGTCGTCGGCACGGTGAAGCCGGATGAGGGCACGGTGAAGCTCGACGGGCTCGATGTGACCGACTGGCCGGCGGCCAAACGCGCGCGCTATGTCGGCCGCGTGTTCCAGGAACCGCGTCTCGGCACCTGCTCGTCGCTGTCGATCGAGGAAAACCTGGCGCTGGCCGCCGCCCGCGGCAAGAAGCGCGGTCTCGGCCTTGCCCTTGGCCGCAAGGGCCAGAAGGCGATGTTTGCCGAACATCTGGAAAAACTCGGCCTCGGCCTCGAACACCGCATGGGCACGCCGATCGGCGCGCTGTCGGGCGGCCAGCGCCAGGCCGTCAGCCTGTTGATGGCAACGCTGCTGCCGATGAAGATCCTGGTCCTGGACGAGCATACGGCAGCGCTCGATCCGTCCGCCGCCCACAAGGTGTTGACGCTTTCGGCCGAGATCGCCGAGGAGCGCAAGCTGACGACGCTGATGGTGACCCACTCGATGCGCGACGCGCTGGCCTATGGCAGCCGCACGCTGATGATGAATGCCGGCCGGATCGTCCTCGACATCAAGGGCGAGGAACGCTCGAGGCTCAAGGTCTCCGACCTGCTGGAACGTTTCGGCCGCGCCGCCGGCACGGAGATCGACGACGACCAGTTGGTTCTGGCGTAAGTCACAAAAAAGGCGGCTGACCTTTCGGCCAGCCGCCGGCCTCGGGAGGAAGGCTTTTCCTGTCTTCAGGAGCGGGCCAGGAGCTCCGCAAAACCCATCATGAACGGGCCGACGCCCTTGATATCGTCGGGATTGATCGCCTCGGTCAGGTAATAGCCCGGCGTGCCATCGCGATACTGGCCGTTGAAACCGCCGAGACCGGCGACGCAGACGATGGCTCCGAGCACGCGGCGGCCATCGGCATCGACCTCGAACGCATTCTTGTAGAGCGCCTCGAAGGCCTTGCGACCGATAGCGGCGCCGTCTCCGAGGCGAAGCCTGTCAGCCTTCAGATACGCATAGGCGAACATGGCCGTTGCCGAACTTTCTGCATAATTCCCCCCGAGATCCGGACGATCCGGGACCTGCAGCCAGCGGCCATCGGCCGTCCTCAGCGCGGCGAGCCGTTCCGCAAGGGCCGCCCACCGGACGACGATCGCATCGCGTTTTTCATCTTCCGGCAGGCATTCGATGAGATCGACCATGGCCATGGCCGCCCAGCCGATGGCGCGCGACCAGTGGGCCGGCGACTGGCCGGTGTCGGAGTTGGCCCAAGGCTGTGCCTTTGCGGAATCATAGGCGTGGCGATAAAGACGGCTGTCGGCATCATAGGTGAGTTCGAGCCCCGCCAGCAATTCGTCGGCGGCCTCGGCGACCAGATCCGGCCTGTCGAAGGCAAGACCGTATTCCGCCTTGAACGGCAGGCCCATATAGAGACCGTCGAGCCAGACCTGTTCGGGATAGCGATGCTTGTGCCAGTGCGGCCCTTCCTTGACGCGCGGATGATCCGCCAACTGCGCGACCAGCCGATCGGC
>NZ_CFHTCS010000229.1:0-7231 GCF_984369615.1 Martelella sp.
CACGACGGCGGCGCCGTGGCAGGCCAGGGTGAGAGCGTGTGAGCGGCCCAGTCCGCCCCCCGCGCCGGTGACAATCGCCACCTGATCCTTGAATGAAACCGACATATTTTTTCTCCTCCGGTCCGTTTGTCTTGGTGATTTTCGTTTCTGTCGCGCCGGGGTGCGCTGCCGGCGCGCCACTTCGCGCTCAGTCCCCGACCGTCAGAACCAGCCAGTTTGCCGCCAGAGCGGGCCGGTCCGAGCCATCGATCTCGACGCGCACCGCGTAATTGCGAAGCATGCCGCCTGCCTTTGGGGTCTCGCTTGCCAGGGTGAAGCTGCCGCGAAGGCGCGAACCGACCGGAACCGGCGTGAGAAAGCGCAGCTTGTCGAAGCCGTAATTCACCTCGACCGCGCCCGGCTTGGCCGGCGGCAACGCGCTGCGGGCGAAGGCCGTCAGCATCGAAGACAGGTAGAAACCGTGCACGATCGTGCCGCCATAGGCAGTCTCGGCGCGCGCGCGCACGGGATCGACATGGATGAACTGATGATCGTCGATCGCATCGGCGAACCGGTCCACCATCGTCTGGTCAACGCATGTCCATTCGGAAACGAGAGGGGAAGCGGCTTCGGTCATCTTGGTCCTCCTGGAGATGCGTAACTTAAAGCTTGCAACATACTCAGTAGTATGCGAATTCCGAACTGTCCAGACCTGATCAAGACGCGAAGCTTGTTGTTCGACCTCGCGATCGGCTTTATGGCTGGAACAGCGTGTACCGAATAAGTTGACTGCAGGGGGACCGTGTGGCGAACCAAGACATGCACCGGGAGTGGGCCTTGAAGACCCGAGGCCATGAAGATTCTGGCACTCTTGGCGAGAGTGTGGTCGAGATCCTGGACTGCGCCGCGCTCTGCTTCACCGAAACGGGGTTCCAGGGCACGAGCATTGATGATGTTGCGCGGCGCCTCGGCGCGACCAAGGGCCGCATCTACCATTACTTCCGCTCGAAGACCGATCTTTTCTTCGATGTTCACCGCGAAGGGATGCGGCGTCTTATGGACGCGGTGACCGCGGCGAAACAGGATGACGGAACCGGCCGCGAAAAGCTGCAGCGCATGCTTGAGGCGCATGCGCTGACCATGATGCAGAACATCGCCTACGAAGCGGTTGTCGTGCAGGGCGTGCACATGCACCGGCTGACCGCGACAACCCCCGAACAGCGCATCAGCCTCGACGAGATCATGGATATCCGACACCGGTTCGAACAGCTTTTCGTCGACGTTTTTCGCGAAGGCCAGGCGGATGGAAGCATTCGTCGGGATGCCGATGTGTCGCTTGCGGTCAAAGGCATGCTCGGAGCGGTGAACTGGATGACGATCTGGTATCGTCCGCGCTCCGGCGAAAGCCCAGAACAGCAGCGGGCCATGGCGCGCAGCGTCGCGGCGCTGCAAATTGGCGGGATTGCCGGCTGACCAGGCCGCGGCTCCCGGCATCTTCGTATCAGATCAGGGCATGAAAGGATCGCGGGCGCTTTGGCGGGCATACCGCGTCCTTGACGTCCGTTCCGTCTCTCTTCAGACCCGGCGACAGATCGTGAAAGGGAGCGCGCCCGGAGGCCACCTTGCCGCCAAGACTCGCAGCTTCGGGCCGACGAGAGCTGCGAGCCATGAAACGCATCAGTCCAGAGCCATGCAGAGATATTTGATCTCCAGGAATTCCTCGATCCCGTATTTGGAACCTTCCCGCCCGAGGCCGGAGGATTTGACGCCGCCAAAGGGCGCTTCGGCGGTCGAGATCAAACCCGTATTGATGCCGACCATGCCGCTCTCGATCTCCTCGGCCACCTTCCAGACCGTCGAAATGTCGCGGGCGTAAAAATAGGCGGCAAGGCCGAACTCGGTATCATTGGCGAGCCTGATACCTTCATCCACGGTGTTGAAGCGGATCACCGGCGCGACCGGTCCGAAGGTTTCCTCAGCCAGGATTTTCATGCCGGGTTTGACGCCGCCCAGAACCGTGGGCCGGTAGTATGTGCCGCCCAGATCGGACCGGCTGCCGCCCTCGATCACGGTCGCGCCCTTCGAAACGGCGTCGGCCACGTGATCCTCGACTTTCGCAAGCGCCGCGTCATCGATGAGCGGGCCGATCGCGACCCCTTCGGCCATGCCGTCACCAACCTTCAGTCCCGTAATTGCCCTGGCCAGCTTTTCGGTAAAGGCATCGGCGATTTCGCTTTGGGCGTAGATCCGGTTTGCGCAGACACAGGTCTGCCCGGCATTGCGGAATTTGGCGATTATCGCGCCTTCGACAGCCTTGTCGAGATCGGCATCGTTGAAGACCAGGAAAGGCGCATTGCCGCCGAGTTCCAGCGAAAGCTTCTTCACATCGTGGGCGCATTGACGCATCAGGATGCGACCCACTTCGGTGGAGCCGGTGAAGGTGAGTTTGCGCACCTTGGGATTGGTGCACAATTCCATGCCCATGCCCTTGGAGTCGGTGCCCGGCAGAATGGACAGCACGCCTTCGGGAATCCCGGCTCTTTCTCCAAGCACCGCCATGGCAAGCGCCGAAAGCGGGGTCTTTTCTGCCGGGCGACCGACAAAGCTGCAGCCAGCGGCAAGTGCCGGGCCGACCTTGCGGGCGATCATCGCATTGGGGAAATTCCATGGCGTGATTGATCCGACAACGCCTATCGGTTGCTTGATCGTGATGATCCGCTTGTCGGGCTGATGACCGGGAATGACATCGCCATAGATGCGCCGCCCCTCTTCGGCGAACCATTGGATGAAGGAGGCGCCGTAGGCAATCTCGCCCCTGGCCTCGGCAAGCGGCTTGCCCATTTCGGCGGTCAGGATTTTCGCCAGATCCTCCTGGTTTTCCAGCAGCAGGCTGTTCCAGCGAAGCAGGATCTGCGATCGATCCTTGGCGGTCAGTCCCCGCCAGCGCTTCTGTGCCTCGTAAGCGCGGTCAATCGCCTTGCCGACATCGGCAGCCGGAATATCGGCCACCATGGCAATGCGTTCCCCGGTTGCCGGATTCGTGACGGGAAAGGACTTCTCAGCCTCCACCCACGTGCCGGCGAGAAAGGCGCGATGTTCGAGCAGGCTCGGATCCTGGAGTTGAAGTGACACGGCCGTTCCTTTCTTTGTGAATTATCAGAAAGCCGCGCGGTATATCGAAAGCGCATCGGCTTCCGACAGGGGTCGCGGATTGTTGACGAGAAGTCGGGTCTGGTTCATCGCGTCGGAGGCGAGCTTCGGCAGGATGTCCCGCGGAATCTCCATTGCCCTCAAATTCTGCGGCAGGCCGCAGGCGCGCGAAAGGTCCGCAAGCTTCTCGCAGAAGGCCGCCGCCCGTTCCTGTCCCTCGAATGCCGACAGTTCGGGAAACACGAAAGGTGCAAGCGTGGCATAGGGGCCCGGCGTGGTCACGATGTTGAAACGCAGGACATGCGGCAGAACCAGTGCATTGGAGAGCCCGTGGGGAATGTGAAAGTGCCCCCCAAGCGGATAGGCGAGCGCGTGAACGGCGGCGACTGGCGAGTTGGCGAAGGCCTGCCCGGCAAGCATCGACCCCAAGAGCATATCGGACCTTGCTTCGACATCCTTGCCGTCGTGGACCGCTTTCAGAAGCGAACGCCCCATCAACGTCAACGCCTGCGTCGCCAGCATGCGCGACAGCGGGTTGTTGTTGGGGCTGGCCGAGGCGAAGGCCTCGATGGCATGAACCATCGCATCGATCCCCGTCGCAGCCGTGATATGCGGCGGCAGGCCATAGGTCAGCGCCGGATCAAGGAGCGCGACATCGGGAAGGAGCACCGGCGAGACGACGCCCATCTTCTCGCTGGCGCCGGTCGTGACGATGGAAATCGGCGTGACCTCCGAACCGGTACCGGCGGTTGTCGGCACGAGTATCAGCGGCAGGCGCGGACCGCGCGCCTTGCCGACGCCGTATACATCCGCGAGCGTTTCGGTTCCCGGCACCAGCAGCGCGACAAGCTTGGCAACATCGAGCGACGATCCTCCGCCAAGCCCGACGATGCCCTCAACGCCTGCCGAACGGGCGGCCGCGACCGCCCCGAGCACCACATGTTCCGGCGGATCGGCTTCAACGTCCTTGAACAGTTCGACCGTGATGCCGCCGTCGCGAAACTGCTTCAGCGCGCGCTCCACCATGCCCGTTGCCATCATTCCGGGATCGGTCACGAGCATGATGCGGTCGCCGACCTGCGCGTTGACCAGTTTGGCCAGTTCGTCAAAAGTGCCAGTGCCGAACCTGATCGACTTGGCCGTGTTGAATGCAAATCTATCCATCGTTTATCTCCAAAACCGGCCTCAACCGCCGAAACTGAATGCAATAAGGACAACCAGAGCGAAGCTGACGGCTCCGGTTATGACCAGGATACCGAGCCGCTCCCGCTCGGCCCGGCTTTGGTCAGGCCGAAGGCGCGGCGGCGGTTCATAGGGCGGTATTTCGACGGTAACCGGGCTTGCCATCTCCATTTTGTAGCTGAGGAACCAGGCGAGCCCGACGCCGAGTATCCACGCGGCGAGCGCCCAGGCCCAAAGCGAAGGCATGCCGAGAAGCCAGACCGGGGCCGCAGCATCGCCGCCGGTGAAGGCGGTGTTGCCGAAGATCAGTCCCGGCCCGACGGCAAGGAAAAACCAGGCAAGGACAGCCGACCAGGCAAAAGCACGAAACCGGCGCGCCTCCCCGCCCGACGCCAGAAGCGTTGCATAGAGTTTGCGGACCTCGCGGGCCTCCTCGCAAAGCGCATTGCGGTTTGTGATCGCCGAAATGATCAGGACTGCTGTAACATTGGCGGCCATGCCCCAGACGGCGGAATGGATCGTCCACGGCCAGCGCCCCCAGGGCAGCTCCAGCCCCAGGAACGAAAGTAACTGATAGCCGAGCGGCTCCGTCAGCACGACGCCGGCAAGACCGAACCCGACGCCGAGAACGGCAGCGGGACGCGTGATCCAGCCAAGCCATGTCACGCCGAGCATCGGAACCCAGAGCTGAAACGCAGCGGGCAAGGCCAGGCCAGCGAGCGCCGACACGGTAACCGGGGTCAGATTCTGCATCACCAGGGCCACCACGGTGAGTACCGCGATCACCACGCGGGTGAGCGTGATTGTCGCCCGCTGACCAAGCGCCGCATTGAAATACGGCTTGTAGAGATGGCGCACCAGTGTCTCGCCGGCCACAAACAGGGAGAGGCCGGCCAAGAGCTGGACGCCGGCGCCGATGCCGATGAAGATCCAGGCCGCAAACCAGGGCGAAGAAACCTGCATAGCGTCCAGCAGCGGCACCAGCCTGAGAGCGGGATCGAGCAGGCCGGCCAGGCCGGCGATCGCGATCGCGAAAATGATCAATGCGCCGAAGAAACCGGCTGTGACCCAGGTCTGCCCGGCGGCAAAACCTTTCGGCGAGCGCGTCGACAGCACCACTTTGAGCACCACCGGGCTGGCCTGAAACCCCATCAGCGCGAAAGCGAGGCTGAGATTGGCGATGGCTGTGTGCGACGTTGCCGCGTCACCGCCGCGGCCAAGCCCGCCGGTAAAACGAATAATGCCGTCGACGCTGAAAAACCGGGCATTGTCCGGCGACATCGCAAGTCGATAGAGATTGGCATTGAGCGCAGCAAAGCCGCCGCTCCACGAAAGCGCAAAACCCGCCAGCGCAACAATCGCGCAAAAAACCAGCGCCGCCTGAATGAAGCCGAAATAGCCGAGCGCGCGCATGCCGCCGATGCCGACCCCTGCAAACAGAACGAAGCCGAAAACGGTGCTGGCCACGAGCGGCGACAGCGCGCCGCCGCTCAAAACCGACGCGATACTGGCAAAAGCCCTGATCTGCAGGCCGGAAAATCCGATGGCGAACAGAACCGCCACCAGAGCGACGACGGCAACGAGAAACGGACTTTGAAAATAGGCCCGGAAGATTTCCGCCTGAGACGATACCCGCAATCGTTCCGCGGCAAACCACACCCGCTTGAAGAACACGATGCCGGGGAGCGCGACCAGCACGCCGCCGACGAGATAGACCGGCATCGAGAACCCGTCGTCACTGATGGCGCTGCCCGCGCCGAGCACGAACCAGGCGGCAAGGCTGGCGCCGGCAATCACCAGCGCCGAGAGCCAGGGCGCCAGGGAGTGGGCGGCGGAGAAGAAGCCCCCGTCCCCGACATTCATGCGCGCGGAGACGCGTACCCAGTGCAGCATCACGGCGATATAGAGAAGGCTGCAAAGCGGAAACCAGACGGATTCGGAAATGCTGCTCATTGGGGCTCATTCCCGCTTTCCGCCGGTTTGAAGTGGAAGCGCGAGAACGCTCCCCTCAGTCCGTGCCGCGTTGATAGATAGAGGAGAAAGCCGCAGACGAGCACGGCGAAAAGCGTGAGCCCTGACCAGTAATCGACAGCCGTCAGACCGCCATCGAGCCATGCCGCGATGAAGACGAGCGCAAGCACGCCGAAGGCGCCGATGCCAAGCGTAGCCTCGCCGGCGGAAAAGCCACAATCGTTCACCGCGTTGATGACGATATGGATCGCGAAGGTGACGACGACCAGCGCGACGCCCGCCAGCGATAGGAGGTAGGAATCGCGTGCAAGACCCTCCAGAAAAAACGCAAGAGCGGGAAAGCCCGACGTCGCCCATGCGGCGAAGACAAGAAGATTTCGCTCAACCTTCGCATGTCCCGACATTTAAAAACTCCGGTTCTGCAGCCTTGGTCAGTGCCTGTCGGCAGGTTTGGTCGGTGCTTTGGCGGCGCCGCCCGGCAATGTCCTGCCGGCATCGGCCTCCTGCTGTTCCGGCGTCGTGTAGACCATCTTGGAAAGATCCTGCAGCGCGAGGGTGCGATGGACCGCATCGCCGCTGAGGCCGATCTCGTTCAGAAGCTGGTCGACAAACGGCGCCTGCGAGCGATAGCGCAACGCCGAGGAGACGACCTGATCGGCGAGATTGCCATCGCGCGGCTGCCCTGTCCCGTCGCCATCCCTGCCGCCGCCTTCGCCGCCGGCCGCAGCGGAGCGGCCGCCGCCCGCGTCGCCGCCGGAAAAGCCGGGCAATCCGTCGACATGAAGGATCTTGATGCCCTCGATCTTCTCCATCGGCTTTACGCTTTCGCGAATGATTGCGGGCAGGTTCTCGACCAGCGACTTGTGCAGGCTGCTGCGGCGGCTGGCATCGGTTCTGAGATTCTCGGCTTCGTTGAGCTTCTGCTTGCCCTCGGCCTCGACCGCATAGC
>NZ_CFHTCS010000230.1:0-7124 GCF_984369615.1 Martelella sp.
TCATGGCCGCGCTGGACAGAGATCACCCGGATCGCCTTCGCCATATTGGCGGTGACGACGGAAATAATGCCCTGCGCGGTCTCCATGACGTCAACGCCGAGCCTGTCGGCCAGCCGCTGGATCGAGGCGAGCGCCAGATCATGCCGCACCTTCATGCGGCCGCCGAGGATTTCCACCGGGTTCAGGGTCTGCAGCACGATATTGGCGTCGGTCACCGTCGGCTCCTCATTGCCGAGCCCGTAGCAGACCGGCCCCGGATGGGCGCCGGCAGAACGCGGCCCGACCTTCAAGAGGCCACCAGTATCGACATGAGCGATGGAACCGCCGCCCGCACCAACCGTGTGAATGTCGAGCATCGGCGCCTTGATCGGATAGCCGTGGACATCGGCCTCGCCGGTGAGCTGGCAGACGCCGTTCTGCAGCAGCGCCACGTCAGAGGAAGTGCCGCCGACATCGAAGGTGATGATGTTGTCGAAACCGGCCATCCTGCCGATCGCCTGCGCGCCGACAACGCCGGTCGAGGGACCGGAGAGCACGGTGCGCACCGGCAGGCTGCTCGCCTGATCGAAGCCGATGACGCCGCCATTCGACTGGGTGAGCTGCGGCGCAACCTTCAGGCCGATTTCGGCGAGCCTATCCTTCAGCCGGCGGATATAGCGCTGCATCACCGGGCCGAGATAGGCGTTGACCACAGTGGTCGAGAGCCGCTCATATTCGCGGAACTCGGGCGCGACGGCATGGGAGGCCGATACGAACACCTCCGGCAGTTCCTCCGCCGCGATCGCCAGAGCGCGCTCTTCATGCGCGGTATTGAGGAAGCCGTAGAGAAAGCAGATCGCCAGCGCCTTGATATCCTCGGCGGCGAGCGCGCGAAAAGCTTCGCGCAGCGCGTCTTCATCCAGCGGCACGGCAACGCTGCCATCGGCTTTCAGCCGTTCGGGCACTTCCCGGCGCAGGTCGCGGGTGACGAGCTGTTCCGGCTTTTCGGCGAACATGTCGTAGAGATTCGGACGCTTCTGACGGCCGATCTCGAGCAGGTCGCGGAAGCCGTCGGAGACGACGAGGCCCGTTTTCATGCCGCGCAGTTCGATCAGCGCATTGGTGGCGACCGTGGTGCCGTGGCCGAGAAAGGCGAGATCAGCGGCTTTCGCGCCGACCTTCTCCAGCCCCTCGATCACGCCTTGGGCGATGGCGCGCGACGGATCGTCCGGGGTGGAGGAGACCTTCCATATCTCGATTGCTCCGGTCTCATCATTGAAGAGGCAGACGTCGGTGAATGTTCCGCCGGAATCGACGCCGATTCTCCAGGCCATGTCATGTTCCCTTTGGCTATTGCCGTCGCGCCGCTCTTCAGGCGGCCTTGGCAGTCTTCGAAAAGCGTTCATACCGGAAAGGCGCCGGATCAACGCAGGTTTTCTCGTTGCGGACGAGTTCGGCCATCAGGCGGCCCGCGCCCGGCCCGCTGCCGAAGCCGTGGCCGGAAAAGCCCGACGACAGATAGAGCCCCGGCACGGCCGCAATCGGGCCGATCACCGGGATCGCGTCCGGCGTCGCATCGATCATGCCGGCCCAGCTATGGGTCAGGCGGGCATCGGCGAAAGCCGGAAAGGCGCGCGTGAGGTTGCGCAACGCATTGCGGTTGAAGGGCGCATGCGGCACGGGATCGAGCGTCCGGATCGCCTCGAAGGGCGTCGCCTCGTCGAGCGACCAGCGGCGCGGCATGTTCAGTTCGCTGACCGTCTGGCCGTTGACGCGCAGCTTCAACTCCCGCCAGCTCGTCAGGAGCGTCGGCAGGAAATCGAAGAACAGGCGGAAACTGTCCGGCGTGATCGGCGCGACATTGGCATTGCGCTGGGCAATGGTATAGCCGCCATCGAGACGCCTGCGGAAGGAGAAATCGCCGCC
Organism: Martelella sp.; assembly: GCF_984369615.1. Classification (NCBI taxonomy): domain Bacteria; kingdom Pseudomonadati; phylum Pseudomonadota; class Alphaproteobacteria; order Hyphomicrobiales; family Aurantimonadaceae; genus Martelella; species Martelella sp. The sequence continues at coordinate 1,906 of NZ_CFHTCS010000230.1, forward strand.
GCCGACCGGCATTTCCGGCACGGCGCCCTCGCTTTCGATCCGCGCGGCCGTGCCGAGCAGCTTCAGTTGCGGGAAGTTGAGCCCGAGATTGCCGAGGAAGAGCCGCGACCACGCGCCCGCCGCGACGACAACGCACGATGCCGCGATCGTGCCCTTCTCCGTCACCACGCCGCTGATGCGCCCGCCGGCCGTCTCGATCCCGCGCACGGCGCAGTTTTCGGTGATCGTCGCGCCGAGACGCTCGGCGGCGGATGCCATTTGCGGCACGGCCCTTTCCGGTTCGGCGCGGCCATCATTGGCGGTATGAAGCCCCAGCGTATATTGCGCGGCAATGCCCGGCAGCAGGCTCTGCAGACCAGCGGAATCGAGAAGCGTCGAGGGCATGCCGGCCTCGCGGCCGTATTTCTCCCAGGCGGTGAACTCGGCGATCTCGGCCCTGGTGCGGCACACATAGGTGATGCCGGTTTCGCGGAAGCCGGTTTCGATGCCGAAGCGGCGATCAATATCGCGCCAGAGGTTGAGGCTTTCGATCGTCAGCGGCAATTCGGCGGGGTCGCGCCCCATCTGCCGCACCCAGCCCCAGTTGCGCGAGCTCTGCTCGGCGGCAACCACGCCCTTTTCGCAGAGGGTGACGTTGACGCCGGCCTCGGCCAGGAACAGGGCGGTCGTGACCCCGGCAATGCCGCCGCCGATGACCACGACATCGGCGCGCTCGGGCAGGGGGGCCGAAAAGCCCGGACGTTGCAAATTCGGAACCGGCATGGCGCTCTCCTCAGAGCATGTCTTCGAGACGGCAGTTGACCAGCATTTCCGCCATCGCCGCGTTGTTGGGAAGTTCGATCGCGGTGCGCACCAGCTCGGCCATGGTCTCCGGCTGGATCATGTCCTCGGGCTTGACCTTGCTGGTGTAGGAACTCATCTCGGTGCGCACGAAGCTCGGGCAGATCGCGGTGGCGCGCACACCCTTTTCCCAGGCCACATGACGCGTCGTGTGGGTCAGCCCCATGACCGCGAACTTGGTCATGTTATAGCCGACAAAGCCGTTTCGCACCCGCTTGCCGGACATCGAGACGATGTTGACGATCCGCCCGCGACCGGTTTCCTCCAGATGCGGCAGGCACAACCGGGTGAGCCTGAGCGGCGCCTTGACGTTAACCGCCCAGAGCCGGTCCAGCGCCTCTTCATTGTCGTCGGTGAGCAGCACCTGCTCGCCGTTTCCGGCATTGTTGACGAGGCCGTCGATCCGCCCGAAACGGGCGACCGTCCGATCGACCCACTGTTTCGCCGTCTCGGGCTCATAGGCATCGAAACGGTTATGGAGCAGCCTATCGCCGGGCGGGCCGAACTCGGCCTCGAGCCTGGCGGTATCGCGCGCACCGAGCGAAAGCCGGTAGCCGTGCTGAAGAAGATCCCTGACGATCGCCGCGCCGATGCCGCGATTGGCGCCGGACACCAGGATGACCGGGGCGCTCTGTGGTGTAGTGTGCATTTATCAAATTCTCTTGCAACGTTATCTGAAAGTCGCTCGCCGTTTTATGCGCTTATGTGCATTTTTATGAACGATACGATGCGAAATGACAACTGGCAATCGCCTTTCAATGCGAAAACGCGTTAAAAAATGCAGGTGGTTGCACGGTTTCTTCTGATTTTTGGCAAAAAACGTGAACCTTTTTGCGTTTTTTATTGACAGTTTTTGACGGGACTGCTTACTTTGACAAATCCGAAGAACGAAAACGTCTCGGTGCCCGGCCGAACAGCGGGCGGGCGCACAGCCTTTCGAAAGGGGAACCGAATGACCATCACTAGACGTGCGCTGATGCGCAATGCTGCCCTGGCCGGCGCGATCGGCGCCCTTGGCAATCGCGCCTTTGCCGCCTCCACCGTCCGTTGGGACATGGCGGACGAGTACAATGCCGACGCGCTCTCGGGCAAGGCGTCGAAATACTTCCTGACCGAGCTGCAGAAGAAGGTCGGCGACCAGATCGCCATCACCTATCAGGGCGGCGGCGCGCTCGGCTACAAATCGGCGGACCAGTTCGACGCCGTGCAGGACGGCGCGGTGCAGACCGCGGTGACCCTGATGACCCAGCTCGGCGGCATCGACCCGCTGTTCAACCTGTCCTCCCTGCCTTTCATCGCCAAAACCCCGAGGGAAGCCTATCTTCTCTGGCAGGCGGCGCGTCCGGAATACGAAAAGATCTTCGCCGACAACAACATGGTTCTGCTCTGGGCCATGCCGAACCCGCCATCCGGCATCTTCGCCGACCGGGCGATCACCTCGATGGACGCGCTCAACGGCCTGCGCATCCGCACCTATGACGTCAACGGCACGCAGACGCTGATGAAGGCCGGCGCGGCGCCGCTGCAGATCGCATGGTCCGATCTCATCCCCCAGCTGTCGACCGGCGCGATCGACGCGGTCCTGACATCGGCCGATGGCGGCGTGCAGCTCTCTCTCTGGGATTATCTCAGCGACTTCACCGAGATGAACTACGCCATGGGCCTGTTCATGTGCCATGTGAACAAGGACGCATTCGACGCCCTGCCGAAGGATGTCCAGGACGCCATGCTCGGCCTGACCGAAAGCTCAGATGCCTACAACTGGCAGATCATGACCGACAGCATCGAGGCCTCCTACAAGATCCTGCGCGACCACGGCATGACCGTGACCACCGCGGCCGATGTGCCGGATGACGTTTTCGCGACGCTGAACGCCGCCGGTGCTGCCGTGCGCGAGGACTGGGTGGCGAAAACCGGAACGCGCGGCGCCGACGTGCTGGCGAAGTTTGATGCGCTGAAGGCCGGCTGATATCTCTCCTCCTGCGGCTCGTCATCCCGATGATGGCGGGCCGCATGAATCACTTCATTCAGCGGACATGCAGCGCGGAGCCTTCCGCTGCCTTCCGTACGGGAGATGACCATGGCGCTTGAAGAAACGCATTCACACCACCTCTCCGAGGCGACCGACGATCCGAAATGGCTGCGGATCATCGCTCATGCCTCGACCATCCTCAATCGGGCGGCGGCCTTCGTCGCGGCCTGCATCCTGGTCCTGATGACCGCATTCACGCTTCTGGAAATCTGCCTGCGCGTTTTCTCGAAATCCACCTTCATGGCGGATTCGCTGGTCGGCAACGGCGTTGCCGCCGTCGCCTTCCTGTCGGCTGCCTGGGCGCTGGAAGAAGGCTTCATGATCCGCGTCAAGGTGCTGACCGATCGAGCCGGGCCGAAACTGGCCTGGATGTGCGAGTTCGGCACGCTCGTCGCAGTCGAGGCGCTGATGGTTTTCCTGGCCTGGTACCAGTGGAAGTCCGTGTTCAAGAACTGGAGCCGGGGCACCGTTTCCGAAACCTACCTCCCCATCCCGATGTGGATCCCCGAGAGCTTTTTCCTGATCGGCCTTTCTCTGATGGCGTTTCAGGTAATCGTACGGATCCTCCGGCTTCTGGCCGTCGGCCACGCCGATGAGCGCGCGCTCACACTCTAGCGCAGGAAGAAACGCCATGTCCGTCTCAATGTCCGCCCTGACGCTGCTGTTGCTGCTCGTCCTCTTCCTCGGCGCCGGCACGTGGATCTTCGCCGGCCTGATGCTGGTCGGCGCCGGCGCCATGTATTTCGCGCTCGATTTCAGCTGGGTCCGGATCGGCTCGATCGCCACCAAGGTCATATCGTCTTCCGCCGTGTCGTGGGAGCTTGCCGCCATTCCGATCTTCATCTGGATGGGCGATATCATCTTCCGCACGGATATCTCGAACCGTCTGTTCCGCGGCCTCTCGCCGCTGGTCTCGCGCGTTCCCGGCGGCTTGCTGCACACAAATGTCATCGGCTGCACCATCTTCGCCGCGATCTCGGGTTCCTCGACGGCGACCACCGCCACGGTCGGCAAGATCACCATTCCCGAACTGAAGGCCCGTGGCTATGACGTCTCTCTCGCCTCCGGCTCGCTGGCCGGCGCCGGCAGTTTCGGCCTGCTCATTCCGCCCTCCATCGCGATGATCGTCTATGGCGTCCTGGCGCAGGTCTCGATCGCCAAGCTTTTTGCCGCAGGACTTCTGCCGGGCCTGATGATGGCGGCGCTCTATTCCGGCTATATCGGGATTGTCTCGCTCATCCGTCCCTCCGTGGCGCCGCCGCATGGCCAGCCGGTATCGTGGAGCGTGATCTGGAGAGGCGTTCTCGATCTCGTGCCGATCCTGGTGCTGATGACGATCGTGCTCGGCGCCATCTATACCGGCATCGCCACGCCCTCCGAAGCGGCCGCGGTAGGGGTTTTCGGCGCGATCGTGATCACGCTCGTCACCGGGCAGTTTGCCTGGCAGCTGATGATTGACAGCCTGAAAAGCACGATCCGGGTTTCCTCGATGATCCTGATGCTGATCGCCGCCTCCGCCTTCCTGTCATCAGCCATCGCCTATATGCATCTGCCCTCGATGATCACGGAAAGCATCGCCGCGATGAACCTGTCGCCTTATGGCGTTCTGCTGATCCTCGCGGTTCTCTACATCGTGCTCGGCATGTTCCTCGACGGCACGTCGATGACCGTCATGACCGTCCCGATCGCCGTTCCGCTGATCGTGCATGCCGGGTTCGATCCGCTCTGGTTCGGCGTCTACCTCGTCATCATGATCGAGATGAGCGCGCTCACGCCGCCGGTCGGCCTGAACCTTTTCATCCTGCAGGCCCTCACCGGCGAGACCATCGGCAAGACCGTGCGCGCCGCCTTGCCGTTTTTCCTGCTGTTGTGTATCGGTACCGCCCTGCTTGCGATATTCCCGCAGATTGTGCTTTGGTTGCCCAACGCCCTGTGACGCCGCCTGTGCGGAACCTCGAAGATCCCTGACCTGAAGGCTGGAACTTGGACGACGACAACAACACGGAAGAACTTCTGCCGGCCGAGCGCCGCCAGCAACTGGTGGACTGGTTCAAGAGCAACCAGGCCGGCACCAGCCAGGACCTGGCGCGCATGTTCGGCATCTCCGTGTCGACGATCCGGCGCGACCTCGACCTTCTGGCCTCCGAAGGGCTGGTGAAACGCACCCATGGCGGCGCCGTCAGCATCCGTTCGCGCGCGACATACGAGCCGTCGACGGATCTCGCCCGCCGCACGGCGCTGGAGGAAAAGCAGGGGATCGTGCGCGAGGCCTTGCGCTTTATCGAGCCCGATCAGGCCCTGCTGATCGACACCGGCGCCGTCATCTGTCATCTGCTCGCCGAAGAAA
>NZ_CFHTCS010000231.1:0-7124 GCF_984369615.1 Martelella sp.
GAGATTGTAGATCTCGTCGGGCTCGATGTCGCGAATGAGCCTGGTCAGGTTCGAGGTGTCCGACAGATCGCCGTAATGCAGCCGCATGCGCGCATGGTCGAAATGCGGATCCTCGTAAAGGTGATCGACGCGCTGCGTGTTGAAAAGCGAGGCGCGGCGCTTGATGCCATGAACCTCATAGCCTTTTTCAAGCAGAAATTCGGTGAGATATGAACCGTCTTGTCCCGTTATGCCCGTAATAAGTGCTTTTTTCATTTTACCATTGATTTCCAATATTGAACGCCCAACCCGAATCCGGTTCCCCATGCTGGATACAGGGAATAGCCGAAGAATGCGATCAGGATTAAAGGCGTGTTTTCCGAAAAGGATTTAGTATGAAAACGCGAGGCCTGCCGCCAGAAACCATTGCTCTTGAAACTACTGAGAATACCGTCTTTGTCCCATATTCTCGAAACACTAGCCGTTGTCCGGCCGTTTGTAAAATCAATTTGCCGCTTCGCACGCCGCGCCGCGCCCGCCCCGAGGGCCGCCCGGCGGAAAACTCCGGCGCCGGAGCGCCGGAGCTGAACGCTCTGCGACAATCTGCCGAACAAAGTTGACGGGCAAACGTTTGAAACCTCTGAAAGGAGCAAACAAATGACCGACCAGCCAAAAGACGACCCAAAAGGCGGCCCAAAAGACGGTAAGGCCGACCCTCTTGATTCCCCTGTCGGCGGCGAAGGCGACGTCGAAAGCGTCGCCGAGGAAATCACCACGCGCCAGATCTCTGCCCAGACCTTCGGAGGCGACCCCGTGGAGGATCGCAGACAGCGCCTCAAGGACATCATCACGGAACTGGAAAGCCGCACGAAGGCGAGCGAGCGCGGCGAGGACCTGGAGCCGCTGCTTCAGGAAGCCCGCTCCTCCCTCGCCATCGTCGAGCGACAGGCCGAGCGCGGCGAGGAGTAGTCGCCGTCGCGATTCGCAGGGCTGCGGCCGGTTGCGCGTTTCCGTGAAAGGCGGAACCGCTCTATTGCACGCCGTAGATTTCCTCATCCCGCTTGCGGCTGCCGATGATGAGATCGGGCTCAAGCGCCGCGACCAGCTCAACATTCACGGCAAGTTCCGTACCGAGGTCTGCCGTGTCGGAAAGCCTGTCGCCAAGATGCGGGTACCAGGGATCGCCATACCAGGAGCGCGTCGCGCCGACCGGCCTGACGCCGACGGCCAGGGCGGCCTCGGTGGTTTCATTGGTCAATGTGACCACCCGCCGGGGTTCTGACGGCACCTCGGTTGCGCCCATCGCGTGTTCGATCGTGTTTTCGGCCCGTGCAAGTCCGCCTGCAGCAAGACAAAGGACGAAGAGCGCGGCGGCAAGAAGTCTGAAAGGCATCAGGAGAATCCGGGAACTGGGGAACACAGTCTCTTTTCTTGAGCATAATAATCATATTTGTCAATGATCATCGACCGCGCCATCCCCTGCGGCCTTCGCCCCTGACCGGCTCAGTGCCCGCATCGAGAGTCACGGTTTGAGGAGCCAGCCGGATGCCGCGCCCGACATTGCGTCTGGCCCCGTTCATGCATGGCGCTGACGGCAGGTTCCTCCGTTTTCGCCGCTTTCATTCGCCGTCTGGATTGAAAACGCGCGAAAATTAACCATATCGGGGAACAAGAATGACATCGCCGTCGTTAAGGCGGTATATCTTCCAAACGACCTCCAACAGGCACCCCGGCATTCCCCTGCGCCGGGGTGTCTGCTTTTGATCAGTCCCCGCTCGCTTCGGCGTCGAAATGCCTCCTTGCCGCGTGAACGCGGTCGCGGTTTTCCCTGGCCCAGACGACGACGCCCTGCCAGGCGGCAAGAAACGAGGTCCCCTCTTCTGTCAATGCATATTCCACCTGCGGAGGTTGGGTCGGATAGACCTTGCGGGTGATGTATCCGTCCCGCCGGAGATCGGTCAGGGACTTCGTCAGCATGCGCTGTGAAATATCGGGGGCAAAACGCTTCAGTTCGGAAAACCGCCGCGGACCATCGCTGAGCGCCAGAAGCAGAAGCGTGCTCCACTTGCCGGAGACACGGGCGAGCACGTCCCGCACGGGACAGGACTCAAAGTCTCCCGCTCCCAGAAGAGCCTCCATCCGCTCGCCGCCACTCTTGTCCATCGATCAAAACTCCCGTCTGCAGGCACAGGGATGTAACCCCGGCACAAAATGATGCCTTCTTTACAATCGCCGGACGATCCATACATGAAGTTCAGTCTCGTTTCGAGACCATATCTCTATCGGGCATGATGAAAGGACAGATCATGACGGACAACACGATTCTGGTGACGGGCGCCTCGGGCAAGCTTGGGCGCGAGACGCTGGATATTCTGCTGGCCTCGGGAAAGACGGCCAATCAGATTATCGCCACAACGCGCACGGTCGAAAAGCTGGCGGACTATGCGAAGAAAGGCGTAGTCGTGCGCGAGGCCGATTTCAATGATCCCGCCACACTGGATGACGCCTTTGCAGGCGCGGCGCGCATTGCCATCATCTCAACCGACGCGATCGATCCCGGCTCCGACCGGGTGGCCCAGCACGCCGCCGCCGTGGAGGCGGCCAAAAAGGCGGGGGCCGAACACCTCGTCTACACCTCGCTGCCGGATCCCGAACACTCGAAAATCAGCTTCGCGCCCGACCATCTGGGCTCCGAAAAAGCCGTCATCGCAAGCGGTCTCGCCTACACCATCCTGCGCAACAGCTGGTACCAGGAAAACCTGCTGATGAGCCTTCCGCACGCCTTCTCGCAGGGCGTTTGGGCGAGCGCCGCAGGCAACGGCAAGCAATCCTTCATCGGCCACGAGGATTGCGCCCGCGCCATCGCGGCGGCGCTTCTGTCCGACAGCGACGAAAACAGCATTGTGACGCTGAACGACGGTGAAAGCCGCACGATTGAGGACATCGCCGCGCTTGCAAGCGAGATCACCGGCAAGCCGCTGAAGGTCGATCACATCAGCAGCGAGTCCCTGCGCGAAGGCCTCGCCGCGGCAGGTCTGCCGCCCTTCGTCGTCGACCTTTCCGTCAGCGCCGACGAAAACACCCGCGCCGGCGGCTTCGATATCGTCAATGACGACTTCGAGCGGCTTACCGGCAGGAAGCCGCGTTCGTTGCGCGCCTTCTTCGAGGAAAACAAGGCCGCTTTCTAGAGCGGTTGGCCAAGCCCATCAGCATGCCCGGTTTCGGCCGGGCACGCAGCCGTCGCGCGGTTCAGACGTGTTCCCCGCAGGCGCGGCGGAACCGGCGGACGGTCTCCGCCATGCCGTATTCCAGCGCGTCGGCGGTCAGGCCGTGGCCGATCGACACTTCGCAGAGATGCGGAATATGGCTCGCCAGCAGCGGCAGGTTGCCGACCGTCAGGTCGTGCCCCGCATTGACGCCAAGGCCGAGTTCAAGAGCGATGGCGGCGGTTTCGCCGAGCTGCGCGGCAATCGCCTTCTGCTGTTCCGGCAGGTCATAGGCGCCGCCATAAGGCCCTGTATAGAGCTCGATCCGGTCTGCACCGCTGTCGCGCGCTGCCTCAAGCTGCGCCCTGCTCGCATCGCCATCGGCAAACAGCGAAACGCGGATCCTCTTCTTCTTCAGCCGCGCGACGGTGCGCTTCAGAAGATCGCGACCGGCGATGAAGTCCCAGCCGTGATCGGAGGTCGACTGCGCAGGGTCGTCCGGCACCAGGGTCACCTGTTCCGGTTCGCTCTCGAGGCAAAGCCCGATGAAATGATCGCTCGGAAAGCCTTCGATATTGAATTCCGCCTGCGGAAACTCGTCATCGATCAGGGCGCGGATAACCGGTAGATCTGAAAAACGGATATGGCGCTGATCGGGCCGGGGATGAACCGTCAGTCCATAGGCGCCGGCGTCCAGCGCGATCCTGCCGAGATGGCGCACGCTCGGCCAGGGCAAATCCCGGCGGTTGCGCAGCTGGGCGATCGCATTGAGGTTGACGGACAGTCTCGCGGCCATTTTCTCCTCCGTTTGTCAGAGGCGCCATTCATATATCCAGCGACGGATTTGCCGAAATGTTTTTTTCGGATCTTCACCGACCGGACTGAACCTTGGGACGAAATGCGCTGGACGAAAGCATCAGAGGAGATGCAACATTATAATTTATTTTCTAATAGATAGGCAAACTTTCTTACCTAACTTATGAGAATTGTCCGGGATCATGACGGCCATATATCCTTCCCATGCCGCAGCCGCGCCGAGCGCAAGCCCGACAGACGAACCGGCGCGACCTGTTGCGGCAAGCGATCACGAGACTCGCGAGCGTTCCGTTTCGGCCGACAGCGCCAGCGCGTCAACCAGCATCAGCATGGTCAGCGCCTGGCCATAGGGCGCAGGGATATCGGGAATACGGCGATAGAAGTCGAGCGTGTGGCCCATCGGCGTGCCGTCGGAGACATGCGCCACGATGCCGTCATCGCCAATGCAGCCGAGAACGGCGCGAAACGCCTTGTCGGCAACTGGGCGGAACGTCCGCGGCAGGATGCCGAGCGAAATGCCTCGGGAGATGCCATAGGCGATGCCGGCGGTCGCCGATGCCTCGATCGGCGCCGAGGGGTCGTCGAGAAGGGTGTAGAAAAAGCCCTCCTCATTCTGCAATTCAGCGAGCGCCGATACCTGAGACGACAGAACATTCGTCAGATAGCGATGCGTTGCCGGCGGCAGGCTTTCCACGATCGAAAACAGTTCCGGGATGGCGATGGTGATCCAGGAATTGCCGCGCGCCCAGAGCGCGTTTGCGAAATTGTGGCGCCCGTTGAAGGTCCAGCCGTGATACCAGAGGCCGCTCTTCGCGTCGCCGAGATAGCGGGTGTGGATCATGAACTGATACACCGCCTCCTCCACCCAGTCGGGCCGGTCGAAGCGCTTGCCGGCGCGCGCGAGGAACAGGCATGTCATGAACAGCGTGTCATCCCACAATTCGCCGTCATTCATCCGCTCCTTGACCACGTGCTGGAAACCGGCGTCCTCGGTACGGGCGAGCCCCGTCATCAGCCATTCGGCCCAGTCCTTGACCAGCGCCTCCCATTCGGGCCGGTCGACATCGTCGATCAGGAAGGAGAGCGCCAGCATCGGCGCCGTGGAATTGACCTGGCGCGGCGGCAGGCCGCGCGAAATCTGCCACTCATACCAGTCGGCAAGCGCGCCGATCAGGTCCAGGTCGCCGGTCTGGCAGGCATGGCGGTAAAGCCCGTAGACGCCGACTCCGATTTCCCAGTCCCACTCGTCAAACTGGATCGAGAACGTGCCTTCGGTGATCGGCGCTGTTTCGTTGATGCCTCTGATCCGGGATAGGCCGGTGGCGACGTTTTCGAGATAGCCGAGAAGTTCCTGTCTGTCGTGGTGCATTGTTCTTGTCTTTTCAGTTCGAGGCCGGCACGGCGAAAGCTGTGAGCCAGGCGATTTCAGGCGTTTGCGACGCGGTCGGAAAAGGCGCGTGCCGCCCCTCGACGAAAAGGCCGCCGCGATAATCGAGACGAAGCGCGGGCGTGAGCGGTCCCTCGCAGAAGAGGTTCGGAGGATCGTCCGAAAGGCGAAGGCTCGTTTCTTCGGCCATCGCGGCAAGCTCGGTCAGATCCCGGCCGCCAAGGGTGCCGACCATGATCGCCCAGCCGCTGCGGTTTCCCCGGACGCGATGCTCGATGCCCGCCCCCGGTCCTTCGCCGACCGGCTCGATCGGTCCCGTCGCCTTCAACGCTATGAAGCTTTCCGCCGAGCGCAGCACCAGGAAGTCGGTTCCAGCGATGTGATCGTCGAAAACGGAAAGTGGCGCGTAGGCGTGGGTGAAGGCTAGGCGCGGGGTCTCGCCGAGGTCGCTTAGGAACAGGCAGCAGTTCCGGTGCTGGCCGACGCGCGGCATGACGCCGTTGCCCGCCCAGTAGGACGGCCTGTCCGTGCCCCAGGGGTCGTCCGCGCCCGGGTGATTGACCCAGACGCGGGCCATGGGATGACCGGCAGCCTGCACGTCGATGAGGTGCTGCTGGTGGCCTTTTGCACCGGGCGACGCATCGATGCTCGCGGAAAGCTGCACGCCCGCGGTCTTGTAAAGCGCAAGCCGGGCCGCCCGGCCGTAGCCCTGCACGTAATGGGCGGAAATTGCCCGGCCTTCGGGCGGGTCGACGAACTGCTCAATCCCCTTCGGCGGAACGTAAGCGCCGGCGCAGAACATCGGCAGCGCCGCCACGCCGCGATTGAGCCAGCCGGTTCCGAACGCGATTGTCGCAAAGGGCGCGAGTTCCGAAAGCGGCCCGGCGCGCAGCTCCTTGTCATAGGCCCTGCCCATTGACCCGGCGGAGACGCCGTGGATCGTGTGCAGCGCGATCATGGAAAACAGCCGGTCGAGGATCGTCTCGGCCCGCGCCCTGGGCCCCTCGCCGGCAAAGCGTTGCAGCGCCAGAAGGCCGATGAAATCGATCGGGTAATAGGCCGCCGAGTTCCATTCGGCGAGACCATGATCCTCGACAGCATCGAACCAGCGCGCGAGACGCTTTTCCGCGAGGGCCGCATGCGCGCGGCCGCTCATGCCGGAATTGGCAAAGACATTTTCCGCGAACAGCCCGCCGGCGATCAGCTCCGCGACATGGAAGCACAGAACGTGGTTTTCGCTCCAGAACCACATCGTGTCGTTGCCCGGCTCGTCCATCCAGTAACGATAACCGAGAATGGCCGCCTCGATGCGCGTTCGCAGTGAAGGCGGCAGCGCCTCGCGATGATCGGCATAGATCCACAACAGCGGGACGATGACGAAGTCCGAGCAGTCCCGCCGCGTATCGATGGCATCGAGCGTGTCCTCGAGCGCCGCGCGGTCGCCCTCATCGAGATCAAGGCCGAGCGCAAGGCGGGCCAGAACGCGCCCGATCCTGAGTTCGCCGTGCTCCGCGAGCCAGGAAAGCCCCGCCCGCTTGCGCGCGTCGAGATCGCCGGTCAGACGCTGCGGCCTCTCATCCCGCAGAAGCGCGAAGGCAATGGTGCGGCTGATGCGGCTCTCGCCGTGCGAGAACAGAATGTCCAGCTCGTGATAGCCATCGGGAAGATCGGCGGGCAGCGCAAAGGCCGCCTCCTTCCCGCCAAAATACCTGCGAGCGGCGCAGGAGGCCGCTGAC
>NZ_CFHTCS010000232.1:0-7095 GCF_984369615.1 Martelella sp.
CGCGAGGGCTGCAAGGGCGGTGGCGGCGAGGATCAGGGATTTCAGCGGTCGGGCTGTCATGTCAGAACTCCGGTTTCAGCGGTCTTGGGTCGAGGCGGACGTATTGACGAAATTCAAGTTCCAGAAAAGGAAACTACAGTTTCAGAAGTCGCGCAAGCAAAAAATAGGCATATATGAAAATTGGCTACTAATTAGGCAATTTGCCGACCGTTTAGGCGGCAAGGACGGTGAGTAGCCTGCAAATCCGGCAGTCCTGACGCAGGCATGCGATAGCGCAGCTCTGAAATCCGAATTTCTGATTTCGTGGCTTGCCTTTCTCCGCGTGCCACCGTTAATGGGAAATCATGAAATCAGAGTTCCAGAACGCCGGAGACGAGGCCCCCTTTCTGACCCGCGTGCAGCGCGTTCTGCCGCAGTTGAGCCCGGCCGAGCGCAAGCTGGGCGAGTTCCTGCTGGATTTTCCGGGCGAGCTTGGCAGCTATGACGCGCAGGAACTGGCGCGGTTGTGCGATGTCTCCAAGGCCACCGTATCGCGCTTCATCCGCAAGCTCGGCTTTGCCAGCTACGACCAGGCGAAAAAGGCGGTGCGCGACGAGCGCCAGACCGGCTCGCGCGCGTTCTTCGCCCATGCCGAGCCGGAGGCCAATGCCGCGGCCCTTGCCCTCGACATGCGCGAGGAGAAGGACAATCTCGACTGGACCTTCGCCAATCTCGATGCAAGCGAGCTGGAAGCGCTCGCCGCTGCCGTGGTGGATGCGCGCAAGGTCTGGATCACCGGCCAGCGCATCAGCCAGTCCTTCGCCCATTACCTCTATTGGCAACTGACCAAGATCGTTGGCGAGGTCGTGGTTTTCCCGCAGGGCGGCGAGACGCTGGGTGAACATGTGGCCCGGATCAAGGAGGGCGATCTGGTGATCGCAATCACGCTGCGGCGGCGCATCGCCGGCACGCGGCAATTGCTCGACACGATCGTGGAAAGCGGCGCCCGGCTGGCGCTGATCTCGGATGAAAACATGGCCCGCCATCCCGCCGCCCACTGGCATTTTCACTGCCGCATTCATTCCGACGGCCCGCAGTTCAACCATGCCGCCGTGCTGGCGCTTTGCCACCAGATCGTGGTGCGCGCGACGCTGAAGGCGGGGCGCACGGGCCGCGACCGGCTGCGCAAGGTCGATGCGGTCAATGAAAAGCTGATGCAGTACGAATAGGGGGCTCTCTAACCTGTTGAATCTACGCATCGTGCTTTCCGAAAATCAGACCCGATTTTCGGGCCGATGCGCTAGCCGGCCGAAACCGGACTGTCATTCATGAAGCGGGAATGAAACGGCAGGGCGGCCGCGCCGATCGCCAGCCCCCAGGGGCCGAGCCTGCTTTTCTCGATCGCGGTCTCGCTGTCCGCCCCGGAAATCCCGGAAAGCCGCGAGACGATATCGGCAAGCACCGCATCAGGCAAAAGCCCGGCGATGATGGCCGTCTTCACGCGCGCGAACTTCCCGAGCGAGGTGATCAGGGCGTGAAGCTCGTCCGCCACCGCGCCGATCCAGCTGTCGATATTGTCGCCGGACGCCTCCGGCGCGTCGCGCAGTGCCAGAAAGCGATCCATCATCGCCGCCTCGCTCTCGCCGGAAAAGGCCTGGTCATGGCCGGCATGAATGCGTCCGCCGAGCACGAGGCGCGGGACGATGTGCGGCGTGACCACGCAATAGAGATAGTCGTTGAGGTTGCGCGCCGCTCCGAACATGCATTCCGCGCTCGCCGCCGCCGTGACGTCGTCCTGGATGAAGACATCGAGCCCGCTTGCGCGGCTGAGTTCGGCCTCGAAGTCGAAATCGAGAATGGCCCTGGCCTCTTCGATCGAGGGCCCCATGTCGGAGGGCAGCGAAAGCCCGATGCCGGCAAGCCGCGCGCGCCGGGCCTTCGGCGCTTCGGCCATGGCGGCCTCCACCGCCGCGCGGGCGGTCCTGCGCACATCGTCGAGGCGGGCTTCGTCGTAGAAGAAGGCCCTGCGGCTGATCGGATTGCCGACGAAGTCGCTCATCACCACGTCGAGATTGCGATGGCCGATATTGATGCCGATCGAAAACGCCCCCTCGGGATTGAGGCTGATCGGGGTTGTCGGTGGGCCGATGCGCCCGCGCACGGCCTCGCCCTTCAGAACCAGATTGTCCTTTTCCAGCGAACGCACGATGACGGAAATCGTCTGGGCGGAAAGCCCGCTCGCCTCGCCGAGCTGCATGCGCGACAGGCCCGGGTTCTGCAGAAGCAGCGACATGATCAGCCGCTCATTGTAGGAGCGCGCGAGAACCTGGTTCATGCCGGTGCTGCGCTCGGCAATGCGAACGGAAGGCGGCGGGGCAAATCTCATGTCTGGCATTTTTAGCAGTCTCCGCGCCCGGCTGCGTTGCGGGCGCATGGGTTGATCCGTCAGGTGGCTTCAGGAGGCGCGCGCGTGTTCCTCGCCCCAGCCGATTGCCTCTATCTCCTCGGCGATGGCCTTGCCAAGGGCTGCATGGGCGGCGGCGTCGAGGTGAAACCCGTCTTCATCGCTGGAACTGACCACCAGTCCTGCATCGAAGAAATGCACTTCCTGCGCCTCGGCGATGCGCTCATACTCGGCTGCCAGCGCCCGGGATTTCTCCTGTGCGCCCATGAACACGCCGGACCATTCCTTCAGTTCCATGGCCGTCGGCGGCGGGGCGACGATCATGATTTCCGGCACCTTGCCATTGACGCCTGCCGGCAGCGCCTTGATGTCGGAGACCAGCGCGCCGACGCCCATGGCAATCTCGCCGGCGGTCTTGTTGAAGCGGATCTTCAGGTCGTTGGTGCCGAGCATCACGATCACCAGATCAAGCGGCTTGTGGCTCATGATGCAGGGTTTCAGGTAGGTTCGCCCGTTCTTTTCCGCGCCCTCGATCGGGTCGTCGCTGACGGTGGTGCGGCCGGAAAGCCCCTCCTCGATCACCAGCCAGCGGTCGCCCAGAATGGCGCGGACAATGCCCGGCCAGCGCACGTCATGCGGATAACGGTCATCGGGCCGATTGGCCGTAGTCTGGCCGTAAGTGTTTGAATCCCCGTAACAAAGAACTGAACGCATTCTCCCTCCCTCTTCCCCGGCATCTATCGGCGCCATGCCGGCAGGGCGAACGAAAACCGGCCGGCGGTGAGCGTCAAGCTAGGTCGCGATGGCAGCGAGGTCAATAATAAATCAACATGAATAATTATTGACAGGATGGATTAATTGAGGATGATTGAAACGGATCGAGGCGATGAACCTGCATGGAGGATGCGTGGTTGCCACTCCGGTTTTCGCCGTATCCGAGGGAGGGAAATGATGAAATTCACCGATACACTGAAGGGCATCGGCGCGGCCACCATCATCGCGCTTGCCGCCGCTCTGCCCGCCAAGGCGGCTGACGATGGCCCGCTGCTTGTCGTCAGCGGCCCCCTGTCCTGGCCGTTTTTCGCCGCCGTGAAGAAGGGCTTTGACGACGCGGCCGAAGCCTATGGGCTCGACTACCAGTACATTGCCGTCACCGACACGGCCAACATGACCAGCGACTATCCGCGGCTTCTGCAACAGGCGATCAGCCGCAATCCGAAAATGCTGCTCGTCGGCGAATTCTTCCCCGACGGCATGGATCCGCTGATCCGCGAAGCCACGGCAGACGGCATTCCGGTGCTGATCCACAATTCCGGGCAGACGCTCTGGGAAGACAACGGCTCGATCGGCTTTGTCGGCGAGGATCCTTACCAGATGGGCTACAAGGCCGGCCAAATTCAGGCCGATGCCGGCGTCAAGAAGGGACTTTGCTTCAATCAGGTGCCGGGCAATCCGACGGTGGAAGAACGCTGCAACGGCTATGTTGCGGACATGGAAGAGGCCGGCTCCGAGACCATCTACCAGACCATCGGCACGGGCGATGCCACCAATCCGCAGGCCATGACCCAGGCGATCAAGGGCACGCTGCAGGCCAATCCCGACATTGACGGCATCTACACGCTGAACGCGGTACCGGCCATGAGCGCGCTGCGCGCGGTTGATGAGGTCGGCCGCAAGGGCGAGATCATGATCGGCACGGCCGACCTTTCCAACGAGGCGCTGATGGCGATCAAGAACGGCGACCTCGCCTTCGCCATGGACCAGCAGCCCTATCTGCAGGGCTATCTGTCGATGCTGATCGCCAACCAGTATCTGAACTACGGACTGCACCCGATCGGCCACGTGAAGACCGGACCGCTCGTCATTGACAGTGCCAATGTCGACAAGACGCTCGAGGTCAACAAGGCCCATGGCGGCGTGCGCGGCGCCTCGTAAGGGATGGCGCGAGGCCATCCAGATAGAATGCCTGCCGGGTCATGCCCGGCAGTCTCCGCCCGGTAGGGCCGGGGTGCATGACATGCCGCAAAAAGACGCCAAGACTGGAGCAATGACGTGATCAAGTCCGTGATCCGACGGCCGGAGACAGGCGCTCTCGCCGCCTTCATCCTCACCTATCTGTTTTTCGCCGTCGCCACCTCCGGCGCCGGCTTCGTTTCGATCAACGGCACGGCCGGCTGGCTGAACCTCGCGGCCGAACTCGGCATTGTCGCCATTCCGGTCGGCCTGTTGATGATTTCCGGCGAGTTCGACCTGTCGATCGGCTCCACGGTCGGGGCCGCCTCGATGATCGTCGCGCTCGGCACCAATCAGCTCGGCCTGCCGATCTGGCCGATGATCGGGGTCGCGCTTGTCGCCGGCATGGTGATCGGGCTTTGCAACGGGCTTGCCGTGGTCAAGACCAATCTGCCTTCCTTCATCGTCACGCTCGCCACCAATTTTATCGTCATCGGCGCGACAATGGGTTTCTCAAGGCTGATCGCCAATGTCACCTCCAGTTCCATCATTGCCTCCGACAGCGCGAAGTTCGTCTTCGCCGCCCGCTGGGGCCAGGCCAATATCGCAATTCTCTGGTGGGCGCTGGCAGCCCTTGCCGGCTACTGGCTGCTGTCGAAAACCGTGTTCGGCAATTGGATCTATGCCACCGGCGGCAATCTCAATGCCGCGCGCGGCGCGGGCGTTCCCGTCGAGCGCGTCAAGATCACGCTCTTCGTGGCGACGGGGTTCGCCGCCGCCCTTGTCGGCATTCTGCAGGGCATCCAGTGGAATTCCGGCAATGCGACCTATGGCATGGGCTATGTGTTCCAGGCGCCGATCGTCGTCGTCATCGGCGGCATTCTTTTGACCGGCGGCTACGGGTCGGTACTGGGCATCGTGCTCGGCACGGCGCTCTTTGGCGTGATTTCGACCGGCATCTTCTATACCGGCTGGAACACCGACTGG
Source organism: Martelella sp. (assembly GCF_984369615.1). NCBI lineage: Bacteria > Pseudomonadati > Pseudomonadota > Alphaproteobacteria > Hyphomicrobiales > Aurantimonadaceae > Martelella > Martelella sp. Next base: position 5,324 of record NZ_CFHTCS010000232.1, read on the forward strand.
ATCCAGTTTTTCCTTGGCGGCCTGCTCGCCATCGCCGTTCTTGCCAACAACTATATCCGCCGGCTCGCGCTGGCCTCACGCTGAGGGAGGGTCCGATGTCCCTGATGGAACTGCGCGACGTCGACAAGTATTTCGGCACCACCCATGCGTTGAAGAAGGTCTCGATGACGGTCGAGCCCGGCAAGATCCTCTGCCTTCTGGGCGATAATGGCGCGGGCAAGTCGACGCTGATCAAGGTGCTCTCGGGCTATCACCAGCCGTCCTCCGGGGCGCTGATCTTCGAGGGCCGCGAAACGCGGTTTTCCGGACCGCGCGAGGCGCGCAAGCGCGGCATTGCCACCGTGCACCAGGATGTCGGCTCGATCCCGCTGATGAGCGTTGGCCGCAATTTCTTTCTCGGCGCGGAACCCGTGACCGGCAGATGGCCGCTGCGCCGATTCGACAGCGCGCTGGCCAATCGTGTCGCGGTCGAGCAGATGCAGGCCTTCGGGCTGACGCGGGTGAAAAGCGGCGACCAGCTGGTCGGCACCATGTCGGGCGGCGAGCGACAGGTGCTGGCGATCGGCCGGGCCATGTATTTCGGCGCCAAGATGCTGATCCTCGACGAACCGACATCGGCGCTTGGCGTCAAGGAAGCCTCCATGGTGCTCAAGATGATGCGGATCGCGCGCGAGAACGGCGCCGGCATCGTCTTCATCACCCATAATGCCCGCCATGCCATGGCCGTCGGCGACGAGTTCTGCGTTCTGATCCAGGGCGAGGTTGCGGCCGATTTCAAACGCGGCGAGAAGACCCGCGAGGAAGTGCTGAACCTGATGGCCGGCGGCGAGGACATGGCCGAGCTTGAGGACGATCTCGAACAGGTCGACTGACGGCAACGGTTGATCTGATCCCCGTGACCGTGCCGTCATCCCTTCCCGTCAGCCGTTCCTCCGCGACGAGGACGGTCGAGCAAACGCGGGCGTGACCGCGCTGACGAGCGCCAAAAAGCTTGTTTTTCTGAGCACAAACTGTCGACAACAGGCCGTCGGCAACGTATGTTCGGGTCCTGCAGGGCTCTGGCAGGCTCAGGGCGGGCCTGCTGCACGGATGTTGGAGCGCGTCCGGGAAAAGTGGAGACCGGTTTTCCGTCCGGACGCGCGAAAAAACAAAAGGTTAGAGCGTGTTCGCGATTCAAGGAGTGCGGACATGCTCTATGGTCCACGCGCCTGCGTGTGGAGACCCGGAGCACAAGCGGCGATGGCGGCGACGGAAGAGACGGCAAAGGCGAGGACGCGCGGATCGGGAACCCAGACGGTCTATGAAACGCTGCGCCGGGAAATTCTGGCAATGGAACTGACGCCGGGCAGCCCGCTGGACGAGGTCCGGCTGTCGGAACGGTTCGGCATGTCGCGCACGCCGGTGCGCGAGGCCTTGCTCAGGCTTGCCAGCGACGCGCTGGTGACCACGCTGCCCAATCGCAACACCATCGTATCGGCCATCAATTTCGCTGAGATGCCCCATTATTTCGAGGCGTTGACGCTGATGTACCGGATCACCGCCAGGGGGGCCGCCGCGCGTGGCCCGCATGCGCCGGCAGTGATGGAGGAGATCCGCGAGCGGCAGGATGCGTTCGTCGCCGCTGTGGAGGCTCGCGACGCCTTTGCCATGATCGAGGCCAATCGCGAGTTTCACGTCGCCATCGCCGAACTTGCGGGCAACGCCTACTACACCGGCTTCTTCTCCCGTCTGCTTGACGAGGGGCGCCGTGTCCGTCATCGAGTTGCCGCGGT
>NZ_CFHTCS010000233.1:0-7074 GCF_984369615.1 Martelella sp.
TCCTGCAGGCCTTGCTGCGCAACCCGCTGGCCGAGCCCTTCGTGCTCGGCGTCTCCGCAGGCGCCTCGACCGGCGCCGTTGCCGTCCTCGTTCTGGGTATCGGCGCCGGCGCTGTTTCGCTTTCGCTCGGCGCCTTCGTGGGCGCCTTTGCCGCTTTTGCGGTGGTCGCCCTGCTTTCCAACGGCGCAACCAGCGGTCCCAACCACACTATTCTTGCCGGCGTCGCGGCCTCGCAGCTCTTCAATGCGCTGACGGCCTATATCGTCACCACATCCGCCAGCGCCCAGCAGGCGCGCGGCGTGATGTTCTGGATGCTCGGCAGTTTCGGCGGCGTGCGCTGGCCGCAATTCCACCTTCTGGTGATCGTGCTCCTGCTCTGCCTTGCGATCTGCTTTCTGATGGCGCGGGCGCTCGATGCCTTCACCTTCGGCGACGAGGATGCGGCGGCGCTTGGCATCCCGGTCGCACGCACCCGGCTGGTCCTGTTCGCCGTGACCGCGCTGATGACGGCCACCATCGTCAGCCAGGTCGGCGCCATCGGCTTCGTCGGTCTGGTGGTTCCCCATGCCGCGCGCTATGTCGTCGGCCCGGTGCATATGCGGCTCTTGCCGGCCTCCGCCATTCTCGGCGCGGTCTTCATGGTGATCGCCGACATTGCCTCGCGCGTCATCGTCGCGCAGCAGACCGTGCCGATCGGCGTCGTCACAGCGCTGGTCGGCGTCCCCTTCTTCGCGATCATCCTCTATCGCGCGAGGCCGCAGACATGACCGTTATTGCCAGGAAACTTTGCTGGGGCGTGAAGCGGAAGACCATCGTCAGGGATGTCAGCCTTGCGGTGCGCGCGGGCGAAACCCTCGGCCTGATCGGCCCGAACGGCTCGGGAAAATCGTCGTTGCTGAGGCTGCTTGCGGGGCTGAAGCAGCCGCTGAGCGGCCAGGTGGAAATTCAGGGCCGCGATATCGCCAACGTGCCGCGCCGCGAACTGGCGCGCAACGTCGCCTTCGTCCAGCAAAGCGCTGCGACCGACACCAATGTCAGCGTGCGCGATGTCGTTAGGCTCGGGCGCACGCCGCACCGCTCCGCGCTTTCCGGCTGGCGCGCAAGCGATCAGGAGGCGGTGGACGGAGCCTTGCGGCAGGTGGGCATGACCCATCTTCAGCACCAGTCCTGGCAGACGCTTTCCGGCGGCGAGCGGCAGCGCGTCCACATCGCCCGGGCGCTGGCACAAAGCCCGCAGGTTCTGTTCCTCGACGAACCAACCAACCATCTCGACATTCATCACCAGATCGAGATCCTGCAGACCGTGCGTCAGCTGAACCTCACCAGCATCGTGGCGCTTCACGATCTCAATCTCGCGGCGATGTTCTGCGACCGGATCATCGTGTTGAAGGACGGCGCGCTGATCGCCGCCGGTGCGCCGGAGACCGTCCTGACGGAAGAGCTGATCGCGAGCGTTTTCCGCGTCGCTGCCGCTGTCAGCATCTCGCCCCATCACGGTCACCCGCAGGTCCATTTCCGCACGGGCGACAAGGCTGTCGTCTGAATCGCCGTCTCCCGGCGTAGCGTCCCGGTTTCTCGCGGGTTACGGGATAATGCCGTTCATTTTCCGCGGCGCAAGCGGTCAGAGCCAGGCCAGCGGGTCGACGCCGATCAGCAGGCGGTGGCCCTGCAACAGGAACCAGACATAGAAGGCCAGCCCCAGGCCGGTCCAGAGCCAGAAGTTACGGTCCGCATGCAGATGCGCGCGCCCTTCAAGCACTGCAAGAAAGGGCAGGATGGAGGTTTGCGCGCGGATAGCCGCCCATTCGGCATCGCCGAGCCGACGCCGCGTCCGGCGGTCGAGCACCGCCGTTCCGGCGAGGGCGAGCAGCCCCATGCCGCCGAACAGGATCAGCGACACAACATCCCCGTTCGGCGGAATGTGCGCGAGCGACCAGATCAGAAAGCCGACAAGCACCGGGTGGCGGGTGATGGCGGTGATCGGGCCTTGCGAGCCCGCTTCGCCACTGCGCCGGAAGGTGATGGAAAGCCGGTTTTGCGCCGCAAGCCCAGCGGCGATGAACCAGAAGGCGAACGGCATCGCGATCACCGGAACAAGGGCCTGCCAGGGCGCGGGATACCAGAGGAAAATCAACGGCGCATGTCGCGCCGCAACGATGATCCAGACCAGAAGCAGGGTCGACACGAGAGAATAGAGCGTGAGATAGACACGGCGCCCGAAGAGGGCGATCAAACGGGCACGCACGGGCGGCGCCGGCGGAACCACATGAGCCAGAAGGAAAGCGAGGATCGCGAGCAGAAAATTCGTCATGTCCTGGGTCCCGTCTCCCGACGAAAGATGAGGTTCATCGCCGACGGGGGATAATACCGGCGGCAGGGCCGCCGTCTCCCCCCACACAAGGCGCCAGGAAGCGAGCGCATCGCTCGCCTCCTCGATCGCCAACCTGTGGCCGGTGCATCATTCGCTTTCAACGCCGCGCCGGCGCAGCCATGCGCGCATCGCGTCGATCTCCTTCTGCTGCTCCGCAATGATATGCTGCGCCAGCGCCATATTGGTGCGATCCGAACCGGCGACGAGCTGGATGCGGGCCATGTCGATCGCGCCCTGGTGATGCGGGATCATGCCGAGCACGAAGGCAACGTCGGGATCGTCATGACGCAAGCCTTCCATCATCTCTTCATGCATGCCCATCATCGACTGTTCATAGGCTTCGGTCACCGTCAGGGTGCCGGCGTCCGGGGCGTCGCCCCCCTGCCGGTCGTCGCCTCCGTTCATATCCGCCAGAGCCAGTGGCCCGTGCGGATGCTCAAGCGAGAAGGTGTGGGTCGCCATCTCGGCCTGTTCGGTGCGCAACTCGGCCATGGTCTGCGCGTCCGGGCCGAAGAAAGCGGCATGAAGGCCCCAATAGGCGGTTGCGAAAATCACCAGCGCCGAGGCAAGGCCGAGCGGGACGCCGATGAGCGAGCGCCTGATCCAGCCCCAGAAATGCAGCTCCCTTGTATGGTCGACCGCAATGGCGACGATAATCGCCATGATCAGCGCGTGACCGATCAGGTCGATCCGGCCGAAGGGGAAGACGGCGGCGTTGAAGATCACGAAAAGCGCGATCGCCGAAAGCCTGCGGATGAGCGGCGTCGCCAGCAGGCCGAAGCCCATGGTGAACTCTGCGATGCCGGCCATCGGGATGAACATGTCGCGCGGAATGCCGAATGTCAGGAAGGGCTTTTCGACCACCAGCGGATAGAACCATTCCGGATAGGCGAATTTTTCGAGGCTCGACCACATGAGCGCGACGGCCACGCCCCAGCGCAACAGTTCGAAACGATGCTTGCGCCAGTCAGGGCGGCTGGAACTCTCCAGCACCAGATAGCCCGCAACCGCGACGCCGAGCGCCAGATAGTCGAGCAGGTGGAAGAATTCGTAGTCGCGCAGCGCGAGGACCCACAGGAAGATGATGCCCGCTGCGGACAGCGGCATGGTCTTGCGCGATACGATGCCGGCGGCGATCAGAAGCTGCAGCCAGCTGACCCACTCGGCAGGCGTCTGCAGGTCGGGCGTCAGGTAAATGCCGCCGACCGCGAAGATCGCCACGAAGAAGCCGGCAACGACGATGCGGACAAAGGCGTCGAGGCGCTGCCAGAGCGGATCGGTCACCCGGTCCATCGCATCCAGCGTGGCGACACCGGCCGCGCTGCGCTCGATCAGTCGCGCGGCGATGAAGAAGACCAAGACCAGGACGATCCCGGTCCAGAAATAGGGATCACTCAGCGTGCGCGTGAGCGGTGCTGGCGCGGCATCGACGATATAGGGCGCAAACCACTTCACATGGGCGGAGGCCGCGACCGGGACCAGGGCGGCGCACAGCCCGAGGAGCCCCGCAAGGATCCGGCTGGTTCGTTGGTTGAATGAGAACATTCTGTGCCTCCTTTAGTCAGGCAATTGCCGGCTTCGAGGCCGGCAGGGCAATGTCGGCGAGTGTCTTGCGATCACACTCGGCCAGAAAGGCTGCTTCAGCAGCAGCAAGCGTATGTTTGAGGCGACAGACCGGCGTGACGCTGCAATCGCCGGTCGGCGAAAAGCACTCGACGAGAGACTGATCCTCCTCGAGAAGCCGAATGATTTCGCCAAGTCCGATGTCGGCGGCGGGACGCGCCAGCACCGCGCCTCCGCCCGCCCCCCTTCGGGTATCGACGATCCCACGATGGGCAAGTCGCTGCATGATCTTGTTGAGATGGTTGCGGGAGACGTTGAACTCTTCGGCGATCTCCGCCGTCGAGAACACCCGACCAGGGTCGCTTGCCATCCGCATGAGCGCGCGAAGTCCGTAATCCGTGAAGCTTGTCAGACGCATGGACGGTCATAACCTGTAATTGGCATTTCAAATACCAATTACAGGTTATGACGCTTGTTGACAACAAGACTCTTTGACAGCCCTCATATGTGCTCCGGACATACCTCGCGCCGAGAAGATGTCCGAGGGACCGCGATCACCGGTCCTGATCCGCGAGGCGGAAGCACGGAAGGCGCTGGGGAGTTGATCGAATATGGCAGGTCAGATCGGAAAGATGTTCGGGTCGCCCGGACGCGCCGACACCTTCCGATCCTGCGGACATGGCCCCGAGGGAAGCGGGCGCGCTCCGGCCATCGCGCTATCCATGACGGCGGCGTTCGGGGGCGGCCAGACCGACACGCCCGATCAGAACCGGGCAACCGGCAGGACGGCGCGGGTTTTCCCGCGCCGTCGCGCAGGATATCAGGCGTTCCAGGCGACGGCCTTCTGGCTCTGTTCGCCGAGTCCTTCGATGCCGAGCGTCATCGTCTGGCCCTCCTTCAGATAGACCGGTTCCGGCTTGATGCCCATGCCGACGCCGGGCGGCGTGCCGGTGGTGATGATGTCGCCGGGCTGCAGGCTCATGAACTGCGACAGATAGCTGACGAGGTGCGAGACGCCGAAGATCATCGTCTTGGTCGAGCCGTCCTGGTAGCGGTGACCGTCAACCTCGAGCCACATGGCGAGACTCTGCGGGTCTTCCACCTCATCACGCGTCACCAGATAGGGGCCGATCGGCCCGAAGGTGTCGGCGCTCTTGCCCTTCACCCACTGGCCGGAGCGCTCGATCTGGAATTCGCGCTCGGAGAGATCGTTGACAACGCAATAGCCGGCGACGTGGTCCATGGCGTCGGCTTCATCGACATAGGAAGCTTCCTTGCCGATGACGACGCCGAGCTCGACTTCCCAGTCGGTCTTTTTCGAGTTCCTCGGAATGCGGACATCGTCGTTGGGGCCGATGATGGCGCTGGTCGCCTTCATGAACACGATCGGCTCCTTCGGAATTTCGGCGCCGGTCTCGGCCGCGTGGTCGGCATAATTGAGGCCGATGCAGATGAACTTTCCGACCTTGCCGACGCAGGGTCCGATACGGCTCGACTGCGGCAGAACCGGCAGGCTGCCGATATCGGCGGCGGCAATGCGCGCCAGCCCGGCAGCCGTCAGCGCGTCGCCGGCAATGTCGACGACGACGGAGGAAATGTCGCGGTAGGTGCCATCGGAATGCAGGATGGCGGGCCGTTCGGCGCCCCTGGCGCCAAGGCGAAGCAGTTTCATGTCAATTCTCCCGTTTTCGACGCCTGAGACGTCGGATGCGCGTAGTTATGAAGCGTTTCCGGCTTCATCTCAATCGAAAAGCCCGGCATTTGCGGCGGCATATAGGCAGCCCCCGCGATCCGGCAGGGATCGACGAAATGCTCGTGCAGATGATCGACATATTCGATGACTCGGCCTTCCTTGGTGCCTGAAACCACGAGATAGTCGATCATCGACAGGTGCTGGACATATTCGCAAAGGCCGACGCCGCCGGCATGCGGCCAGACCGGCAGGCCGTATTTCGCCGCCATCACCAGAACCGAGAGCACCTCGTTCAGCCCGCCGATGCGGCAGGCATCGATCTGGACGATATCGATGGCGCCGCCGGCAATAAACTGCTTGAACAGAATACGGTTCTGGCACATCTCGCCGGTCGCGACCTTCACCGGGGCGACGGCCTCGCGGATCTTCCTGTGGCCTGCAACATCGTCGGGACTTGTCGGCTCCTCGATGAAATAGGGCCGGAAAGGCGCAAGCGCCTTCACCCAGTCGATCGCCTGATCGACCTCCCAGACCTGGTTGGCGTCGATCATCAGCGTGCGATCCTCGCCGATCACCTCGCGCACGATCCTGAGCCGCGCAATATCCTCGTCGCGGTCCTGCCCGACCTTCATCTTGATGAAGGTGAAGCCGCTGTCGACGGCCTCCTGCGCCAGACGACGCAGCTTGTCATGGCTGTAGCCGAGCCAGCCGGCCGAGGTCGTGTAGCAGGGATAGCCGTTTTTCTTCAGCTCCGCGATCCGCTCCGCCTTGCCTGCCTCCGCCTTGCGGAAGATTGCGAGCGCCTCGTCCGGCGTGATCGCATCGGTCAGGTAGCGGAAATCGATGATCGAGACGAGCTGTTCCGGCGTCATCTCGGCGACGAACTGCCAGACCGGTTTTCCCGCGGTCTTTGCCATGAGGTCCCAGACGGCATTGACCACGGCGCCGGTTGCCAGGTGCATCGCGCCCTTGTCCGGCCCGATCCAGCGCAGCTGGCTGTCGCCGGTGACATGCCGCCAGAAACGGCCCGGATTTTCGGCGACCCAGTCGAGCCTCAACCCCTTCACGCGGTTTTCAAGCGCGGCGATCGCGGCACAGACCACTTCATTGCCCCGGCCGATGGTGAAGGTCAGGCCGTGGCCTTCATGGTCGCCATCCGTCTTGAGCACGACATAGGCGGCGGAGTAATCGGGATCGGGGTTCATGGCATCCGAACCGTCAAGCTTGGCGGAGGTCGGAAAACGCAGGTCGTGGACGGATAATCCGGTGATGGTGGTCATGTCTTGCACTCGGTCTTGCGTCGGTTCGGGCAGCGGTCAGCAGGTCCAGCCGCCGTCGATGGCATAGGCCTGGCCGGTCGTATAGGTCGCGCCGGCAAGGTAGACGGCAAGGTCGGCGATCTCCTCCGGCGTGCCGATGCGGCCGATCGGCTGGCGGGCGATGAAAT
>NZ_CFHTCS010000234.1:0-6989 GCF_984369615.1 Martelella sp.
TTCTGCTTGCCCTCGGCCTCGACCGCATAGCGTTCCGCCATGGCAGCCACCGTGATGCGCTCCGCTTCGGCGCGATCCTTGGCCGCCTCCTTTTCCGCCTCGGCGAGAATGCGCAGACGCGTACCCTCCGATTCCGCGCGTTTTTGCGCTTCGATCAGCTCGATCGACTTCTGGCGGTTGGCGATTTCGGTGTCGCGGATGGTCTGGACGCGTTCCTGCGCCTCGATCATCTTGGCGCGGGCTGCCTCTGCCTCGGCCTGCGCTTCCGAGCGTTCTTTCGATTTCGCGGAAACGGCGATTTCACGCATCTGGTCTTCGAGCTGGAGCGTTTCCTTGCGCTTGATTTCGATGCGCTCGAGCTCCTGCTCCATGGCAATGCGCGCGCGCTCGACAGCTTCACGTTCCTTGATCTTGACGGCCTCGATCTCACGCTCGCGCGCTGCGTTCTCGCTGGCGATCTCGGTCTTGCGTTGGGCCCGCTGGACGGCGACCTCCATTTCATGGCTGAGACGCGCATATTCGGTGTCGCGCTGGATCTCGAGAGAGCGTTTCTCCGCCTCGAGGTTTTTCAGTCGCACCGCGATCATCGTGTCCTTCTCGATGTCGTTGCGCTTCTTCTTGCGGCTTTCAATCTGCTCGGTCAGGATCGTCAGGCCTTCCGCATCAAAGGTGTTCGAAGGGTCGAACAGCGAAATGTCGGTCTGGTCGAGCGAGGTCAGCGAAACCGATTCCAGCTCCAGGCCGTCAAGCGCAAGGCTTTCGGCCACTTCCCGGCGAACTTCCTTGACGAAGTCCATGCGGTTTTCGTGGATATGCTCCAGCGTCATCTTCGCAGCCGCTCCGCCCATCGCATCGATGAAGCGACCCTGAATGAGATCCTTCAGCTCTTCCGCGTGCATGGTGCGGTTTCCGAGAGAGCGCGCGGCTGTTGCCACCGCATCGTTATCGGGGTGAACGCGGACATAGAATTCCACTGTCAGCTCGACCCGCATCCGGTCCTTCGTAATCAAGGACTTCTCGCGCGCCCGGATGATTTCCAGACGCAGCGTGTTCATATTGACCTCGGTGAGATCGTGGAGGATCGGCAGGACCAGCGCACCGCCGCCCATCACCACCTTCTCGCCGCCGAAACCGGTGCGCACGAACGAGATGTCCTTGGTCGACCGGCGATAGAGCCAGTGCAGGAGATAGGCGCAGACCGCGATGACGATCGCCGCCAGGATGATGATTGCAATAATGTCTGCGCCCTTCATTGGAACATCCCTTCACAGGTTAACAGGATTGAGCGGTTGCGGTCGGCATCGAAGAAATCAGTCATCTGCGGTCTCTCCAGCATCCATCATCGCGACAGCGAGGACGGCGACGCCAAACGCCATCCGGTTCAGGAAATCGGCAATGTTGTAGGCCACCGAAAGCGCTCCGGTGTCGATGTAGCCGCCAAAGGACGTGATGAAATTGCCGAGCGGATAGATTGCCCAACCCACCGTCACGATCAGCCTGAGCCAGAAATAGCCGCGCTGCACGGCCGGCATCCGCGAATCGCGAACCGCCTCGTCCATGCGGCCGAAAAACAGCTCGCCCAGAATATACAGCCAGAACACGAGACCGATGAGAAAGGCGAGCGTGGCATGCATCAGCCCGGCTTCCCCGAGATAGCGCACGAACACCATCAGCACGGACACGACGACAAGTCGCCAGAACAGGCCCATGCCCAGCTTGGCGGTGCGGCCGGCGAAGAAATAGAGAGCCAGCACTTGCAGCGGCATCGAGATCGCCCAGCCGACATAGTGGTAGACCACCGGAACGGATTGGGCGACGGACCAGGCCTCGCGCGCCTGGAAGACGGCGAGTGTGCCCACCAGCGCGGCAAGCGCGCACAAGGCAACCGGCAGTTTCCAGGCAGGCCTGACCCAGCCCGTGCCCAGCAGCAACAGCGCCGCAGTGGCGACCAGACCCAACAGCGCAGTCGAATAGCTCGCCGCCGTCAGATCCGCCGTTTCGAAAACTGCCATCTTACCCTCTCCCATCACGAAACCCGGTTCTGTTCATCATCAAGCCTCCCTAGATCTGCGTCCTGATGTGCGGCGAGCGCGCGTAGAGCGCCACCATCGGCAGGATCAGCAGACCGAAAATGAATTGTTGCCATTCGAAATCGAGGCCAATGCCCACGAGGAACGAGGACAGCACCTGCAGCACCAATACGCCGATCACGGTGAAGCCGTAGCCACCCTGCCCGCCGATCAGCGAGGTGCCGCCGACCACGACCGCGGCAAGGGTCAGGAACAGATATTGATCGCCCACGCTGATGAAGCCGCCACCCGACCAGCCGAGCAGCAGACAGCCGGTCAGCGCTGCGAAGAAGCCGGAAAGCGCGTACATCATCACCCAGTAGACCGCTTCGGAGATCATCACGCGTTTGGCCGATGTGCGGTTGACGCCCAGCGCATAGAGAAAACGGCCATAGACGGTGTAGCGCATGCCCGCGATCAGGATCACGGCGACCACGGCCCAGATGGCGATGACCGGCGGGAAAGGCAGGCCGAAGGTCGTGCCGTTCATCGCTGCAAGATTGGAGAGCCAGTCAGGCACCGTGCCGAACACATTGCCGCCATAGGCAGTGCCGATCGAGGTCAGTATCTGCACGCCGCCGGAGATGGCAAATCCCGTGCCAAGCGTGACGATCAGCGCCTGGCCCTGAAGACGGAAGCTCAGAAAACCATTGATCAAGCCGAGCAGAATGCCAGCGGCGAGCACGATCAGCATCGCAAGCCATGGCGGCAGGCCGAGCGCGATCAGATACATCAATCCGACATTGGCAGCGCCGATGATGAACGGAATGGACAGATCGAGCCCGCCGAGCAATGCCACCAGCGTCTGGCCCACCGAGGCGATGCCGAGGAAGGAAGCAAACAGCAGCATCGACCTGATATTGCTGCCCGAGGCAAACCCCTCGACGTTCATTGCGCCGATCGAGAACAGGCCGGAGAGCACCATGATGCCGATGAATGCCGATCGGTTTTCCTGAAAGAAGCGGCCCAGCGTGCGCGTCAGCACCACGATCGTCAGAAGAATGATCAGCGATATGACGTTCCAGATATTGAAAAACGTCTCGATGGTCAGCGACAGCGCCAGGAAAATCCCGCAGATGACCAGAAAGCCGTAGACGGCCGGCCGAAACTGCTGCCAGACCTGCCGCAATTCGGACGGCTGGCCCTCCGTCTCGCCCGTCTTTTCGCGTTCGAACTGGCCGAGAACAAACCGCCAGCCCCAGGTAAAGGCTGCCATGGTGGCGATGGCGGCCAGAATGATCATCTGCACCGAAAGCCCCTGCATGAAGCCGAAGACGACGCCGACAACAGTCAGGACGAGACCGATTGCAAGGCCAAGAATGGTGGCCGGAAGACCCAGCCGGGGCGTCGAACCGGTCATACTCATCGCGGATCCTCCACCTCGACACCGGCGCGGCCCGCCGCAACCCCTTCACGCATCAGCCATGCGCCGAGCAGAACCATCAACGCGATCACCACCGCGGCGACAGGCGCAATCCTGCGGCGGTCGGACTGGTTGAAGGCCGTGCGGACGAAGAAGGCGATGACGGCGAACAGCAGGGCGACGAGCACGAACGGCGCGGCCTGATTGCGAAGCGCGATCGTCTGCGTATCCGGTCGGGCAACCTCAAGCGGCGCAACGTAGAGCGCCTCGGGCGCGATCGGCGCAAGAGGACCGGGAACCGATGCTTCGACCTCAGCGGGATCGCGAACAGGGCCGTCATTCGTCGCATGCAGTATGACGCCAAGCGCCACGACACTGAGTGCCACAAAATAAAGAAGCGGCGAGAAATTATGGATATGGCGCTGAATGAAGGGGATGATCAGTGTGAGCAGCAGCGAGATCACCAGGATCGAGCCATAGGCGAGATTGGTGACGAAGCTCTGCACCGCGCCGAAATTGAAGGTCGCGAGAACGAAGGTGATCAAGTAGAGGTTCGCCGCGCCAAGGAAAGAGCCGAAAGCGCTGGCCCGTCCGCCGGCAAGCGATGCCCCGCCAAGGACCAGCGCCGTGACGGCGATCAGCGTGTAGGTGGTGCCCTGCGAGGGATCGCCGGAGGAAATCAGCGCCGTGAACGCGATCGCTGCCAATCCCGCGAAAGCGCCTGAGATCAGATGGGCGCCGATCCGCACAACGGTGATTGGCACGCCGCTGGTATAGGCGGCGCGTTCATCCGAGCCCATCAACCGCAGGTGCGTGAAGAAGGCGGTGCGCGAGAACAGGCCCCAGGCAATGGTGGCAAGCACAAGAATGGCGAGGACGGGGGAGAAGATCGTGGTGCCAAGCCCCCAGTCGGCCATGAATTGCGGCGCCATGCCGCCCGGGCGCGGCAAAATCACGAGATTGATGCCGGAAAGCGCCAGATAGCCGGACAGGGAAACGATGATCGGCTGGACCCGGACGTAGATTACGATAAGCGCGAAAATGAACTGGTAAAGCGCGCCGGTCAGAATGGCGTAGACGAAGATCGTGATCGGGCTGCCGATAACGCCTGCGCCATGAAGCTGGATGAGCGTGACGTTGATGAAGCCGATCAGCGGACCGATCGACAGATCGACAGTGCCCCGACCGGAGATCACCGAGGCCATCAGCGCGTAGGTCGCCAATATCAGCGGCGTGGCCACAATGATGGCGCTGCCGATGCCATTGCTGCTCATCAGGTTCGGCGAGCGCAACACCGCAAGACCGAGCAGCGCGAAGAACATGGTGATCGGAACCAGAAGGAACGGATTTGCACGCCCGCCCTGCGCCTGCCCGGCGACAGCGCGATCGGATACGGTTTCCGTCCTGGTATTGGTGAGCGCGTTGTTCATCGGCCAAGGCTTCTGGCTTGGCCGCTCTCGGCATCGAATTCGATGATCCGGATGGGTTTGCGAAACGGTGCGGGCGGCGGGCGATCGGCTTCTTCGTGCGCGGCGTCATCAGCGGCCGCCGGGACAAGCGCTGTTTCGACGGCGGCATGGCCGCGCGCTTCCGCCGTCGGCCGGAGCGCCGGCGATGGCCGGTCTGACCCTTCGGGCTTCTGCCCCTCGGGCATGGCCAGTCCGCTTCCGTCGGTCTGGCCGAACATCGCCTCAAGCACCTTTTGCGGCTCGAGCGTCCGCCCGTCGAAGGCATCAAAGGGGCGACCGTCGCGGAACACGATCACGCGGGTGGCGAAACCCACGAATTCCTCCAGCTCTGATGACATGTAGACGACCGATTTTCCGTCCTCCGCGAAGGCTCTGAGATGTTTGTAGAGTTCGTTCTTGGCGCCGACATCGATCCCGCGCGCGGGATCGTTGAGCACGATGATATCCGGCCGCATGGCAAAACCCCGTCCGATCAGCACTTTCTGCTGATTGCCGCCGGAAAGGGAGGTTATGCGATCCTCGCGCGCGCCAAGCTTGATCAACAGGTTTTCCGCCTCGCGCCTGAAAACCGCCGATAGCGTCTGTCTGTCGATGATGCCCAAAAAACCGCCGCGCTTCTTCTCCCGGTAGAGTGGCATCACCATGTTTTCGAAGATCGAGAGCGAGGCGAAGATGCCTTCGCGCTTGCGGTCGCCCGATACATAGGCGATCCGCCCCTTGACCGCGTCGGCAAGTCCGAGAACCGCCTGAAGCCTGCCGTCGCGGTCGGCGACCTGGACAAGCCCGCTGCGCGGCGGCTCGACTCCGGCCAACGCGCGGACGAAATCGTCCTGCCCCTGGCCGTCGAGGCCGGCGATGCCGACGATTTCGCCGCGTCGCAGATGGAAATCAAACGGCGCCGTCCCGTCCCAAAGCGTGATGCGCTCGGCCAAAAGGGCAAGCCGGTCGACCCGCGGTCGCGGCGCCTCTTGATGATGGCCGCCGCCGGCGGTCTCATCGCCGGTCATCAGCGCCAGGAGGTTCTTTTCGGTGATCTCATGCTTTTCCAGCACGCCGACATCGCAGCCATCGCGCAGCACCGTGGCACGATCGGAAATGCGGATCAGTTCGGCAATGCGGTGAGTGACGATCAGAACCGTCGCGCCGGCATCGCGCAGCGCCCGCATCTTGGCGAAGAGCCGCTCGGTACTGTCGAAATCGAGCGCCGCGGAGCTCTCGTCCAGGATCAGGACTTTCGGTTCGCTGACCAGCGCACGGGCAATCGTGATCCACTGTTTCAGGCCAAGCGGCAGCGTTCCCGCAATGGCGAAGGGATCGACGGGCTCGCCGGAAAGGTCGAGCATCAGCTCGGCAGCGCGGGCAACCTTGCGCTCCTGGGAGAGAACCTTGGAAAAGAGCGCGTCCGCGCCCATGAAAATATTGTCGACGACCGTGCTCTCATCGGCGACCAGCACCTCCTGATAGACGGTCGAGATGCCGAGCGCCCGGCTTTCCGCCGGCGTCGTCGGGGTTTCGCCGAGAATCGAGACCGAGCCGCTGTCAAAGGGAAGCACGCCCGACACCACTTTTGCCATGGTGCTCTTGCCGCAACCATTGCCGCCGACGATGGCGTGAATCTCGCCTGCCCGCGCCGAAAAGCTCGCGCCGTTCAGGGCACGGGTCGGTCCGAAAAACTTCTTCACGTTGCGCACCGCGATCGTTTCCTGACCGTGGGATGCTGGTGATGTTTCGGCTTCTGGGCGCAGCATGGCGATCGTATCCCGGTGAAATGTCAAGACGCTTGAGGCCGCCGACCGTGGCCGGCGGCCTTCTGCATCAGGGCTTGTATGCTGTCGGATCGGCGGGCTTCATGAAGAAGTCGTTGAGATAGGCCTCCGAGCCCCAGTTGTCCTTGCCGACATTGAGCCAGGCCTGGCTGTTCTCGTCGCAATCTTCCGGAAGGATTTTCGCAACGTCGTCATAGGTCAGCACGACAGGATCGACGAGAACGGACTGGATCTTCGGTCCCTGCCCCTGCAGCGTGCGCATCATGACATCCCAGATCAGCTGGACATCATCGCCCGGCGGCCAGGTCTGAACGGCGGCGTC
>NZ_CFHTCS010000235.1:0-6979 GCF_984369615.1 Martelella sp.
TCACGCTGAAGAACGGCAATGCCGACCTGCCGCTGATGCTGACGGACTATCATCTTCAGATCCAGAAGAACGGCGGCATGGATGATCCCAACAGCGCCGTCGGCACGGGACCCTACAAGCTGGAAAGCTTCGAGCCGGGCATCCGCATCACCTTTTCGAAGAATGAGGATGACTGGAACGAGGACCGCGGCTTCGTCGACAGCGTCGAGGTTCTCGTCATCAACGACAACACCGCCCGCATCGCCGCGCTCTCCTCCGGCAAGGTGCATTTCATCAACACGCTGAGCCCGAAGACGATGTCCTTGCTGTCGCGGGCGCCGAATATCGAGACCATCAGCACCAAGGGCAAGGGTTTCTATTCCTTCCTGATGCATGGCGACACCGCGCCTTTCGACAATAACGACCTCAGGATGGCGCTGAAACTCGCCATCGACCGCGAGGCGATGCTGAATACCGTTCTTGGCGGCTACGGCACGCTCGGCAACGATTATCCGGTGAACGATGCCTATGCGCTGGCGCCGACGGACATTCCCCAGCGCGCCTACGATCCGGAAGAGGCGGCGCACTACTTCAAGAAATCCGGCCATGAAGGCCCGATCCTGCTGCGCACCTCCGATGCCGCCTTCACCGGCGCGGTCGATGCTTCCGTGCTTTTCCAGGCCAACGCCAAGGAAGCGGGCATCGACATCCAGCTCCAGCGCGAGCCGGCCGACGGATACTGGTCGAATGTGTGGAACAAGAAGCCGTTCTGCGCCTCCTACTGGGGCGGCCGGGCGACACAGGATATCCGCTACACCACGACCCAGCTTTCGACGTCGACGTGGAACGATACCCGTTTCAAGGACCCCGAATTCGACAGGATGCTGCTTGAGGCCCGCGCCGAGACCGATCAGGACAAGCGCCGCGCGCTCTACCGCGAGATGGCGATCATGGTGCGCGACAATAGCGGCCTCATCCTGCCGGTGTTCAACAACTACCTCAATGCCCGCTCGGTGAAGATGCAGGGCTGGATCGACGATGTCGGCAACGACCTGTCCAACGGACAGATCGCCAGCCGCGTCTGGCTCGTCTCCTGATCCGAAGAAAAGAGGAAGCCGCGGAATCAAGTCGCGGCTTTCACACCCCCATGACAGAAACGCAACCAACACCAGCCGCCCCTGTTGGCGCGCCGCCGCCCGGCCCTATCGTCGTCCTGCGCGCGCGCTTTCCCATGGCAAGCCGCATCGGCGAGCGGATCATCCTCGGCATCGGCCTGCTTCTCGCCAGTTCGATCCTGATTTTCGCCGGGATCGAAATTCTGCCCGGCGATTTCGCCGAGACCTATCTCGGCCAGGCGGCAACCCCGCAGTCGATCGCCAATCTGCGCGCCGAATTCGGCCTCGACCAGCCACTCGTGAGCCGCTATTTCGACTGGCTCGTCAGCATATTGCATGGCGATTTCGGAACGTCCTGGGCGAGCGGCCAATCGGTCAGCGGCCAGATTGCCGCCCGGCTCGGCAATTCGCTGCTTCTGGCGGGCGCTGCTGCGGTCATCGCCGTTCCGCTTGCCGTCGGCCTCGGCCTTCTCGCCGTGCTTTATCGCGACCGCCTGGTCGACCGGCTGATCAATCTCGTCTCGCTCGCGGCCGTGTCGCTGCCGGAATTCTTCGTCGCTTATCTGCTGATCATGGTGTTCGTGGTCCAGCATCCGGTCGCGGCGTTTCCGGCCACGGTCTATGACAGCATGAGCCTGTGGGAGAAGCTTCAAACCATCATCCTGCCGGTGGCGACGCTGGTGCTGGTGGTGCTCGCGCACATGATGCGCATGACCCGGGCCGCGATCATCAACGTCATGGCGTCGGCCTATATGGAAACCGCCGAGCTGAAAGGCATCGGCGCAATGCGGGCAATCGTGAAGCACGCAGCCCCCAATGCGCTGGCGCCGATCATCAATGTCGTCGCGCTCAACCTCGCCTATCTGATCGTCGGCGTGGTCGTGGTCGAGGTGGTCTTCGTCTATCCGGGCATGGGGCAGTATATGGTGGATGCGGTGACGGTGCGCGACCTGCCGGTGGTGCAGGGCTGCGGGCTGGTCTTCGCCGCGATCTACATTCTCCTGAACATGACCGCCGACATTCTGTCGATTCTCGTCAATCCGCGTCTGAGGCATCCGCGATGAATATCCGTTCCGTTTCGCTGACGGCGTGGATCGGCATGGCCGGCATCGCCATTGCCCTCTTCGCCGCAGCCTTCGCCCCCTGGCTTGCGCCCTACGGCGAGAACCAGGTTGTCGGCACGCCCTGGGAACCAGCGAGCGCGGCCTTTCTGCTGGGAACCGACAATCTTGGCCGGGACCTCTTGTCGCGCATGATCTACGGCGCCCGCATGACGCTGTTCGTGTCATTCTGCGCCACCCTTCTTGCCTTCTCGCTGGGGGTCATTCTGAGCTTCGTGGCGGCGGTCACGCGCGGGATCGTCGATATGGGCCTGTCGCGCCTCAACGACCTGATGATGTCGATCCCGACGCTGATCTTCGCGCTGATCGTGCTGGCGGCGCTGCCGCAGAACCTGGCGGTGCTGATCGGCGTCATGGCGGTGCTCGATTCCACCCGCGTCTTCCGCCTCGGCCGGGCGCTGGCGCTCGATATCGCGGTGATGGACTTTGTCGAGGCGGCGCGGCTGCGCGGCGAGAAGACGCTGTGGATCGTGTTCCGCGAAATCCTGCCCAACGCGATGACGCCGCTGCTTGCCGAATTCGGCCTGCGGCTCGCCTTCGCCGTTCTGTTCATTTCCACCCTGTCCTTCCTCGGGCTCGGCATCCAACCGCCGACGGCCGACTGGGGCGGCATGGTCAAGGACAACAAGGACGGCATCATCTTCGGCGTGTCCGCGGCGCTTGTGCCGGGGGCCGCGATTGCCGCGCTCACCATCTCCATCAATCTCGTCGTCGACTGGCTGCTGAAACGCACGTCCAGCCTGAAAGGAGGCCGCGGTGGCTGAGCTTCAAACACCGGACGAAACACCGCTGCTTCAGGTTCGCAACCTTCAGATCGGCGCTATGGCCTATCCGCCGGGCGAACGGCCGCATCCGATCGAGATCGTCAAGGGCGTGAGCTTCACGCTGGAACGCGGCAAGGTGCTCGGGCTGATCGGGGAATCGGGCGCCGGCAAGTCCACCATCGGGCTTTCGCCGCTCGCCTACGGGCGCGGCGGCGTCACGATTACCGGCGGCGAGGTGCTGCTGGACGGCATCGACATCCTGAAGCTCGGTAAATCCGGCACGCGGGCGATCCGCGGCGCGCGGGTCTGCTACGTCTCGCAATCGGCGGCGGCCTCGTTCAACCCCGCCCACAAGCTCGGCGATCAGGTGATCGAGGCGACGGTGCGCCATGGGCTGATGAGCCGTGGCGAGGCCCGCCAAAGGGCCGCTGAACTGTTCGACATCCTCGGCCTGCCGGACCCGGAAAGTTTCGGCAACCGCTACCCCCATCAGGTATCCGGCGGGCAGTTGCAGCGGGCGATGACCGCGATGGCGCTGTGCAGCCGCCCGGAACTCATCGTCTTCGACGAGCCGACCACCGCGCTCGACGTCACCACCCAGATCGACGTGCTGGCGGCGATCAAGACCGCGATCGAAAAAACCGGAACCGCCGCGCTCTACATCACCCATGATCTGGCGGTCGTGGCGCAGGTGGCCGACGACATCATGGTGCTGCGCCATGGCGAGACCGTGGAATATGGCAGCGTCGAAAAGATCATCGAAAACCCGGATGCCGAATACACCCGCGAGCTGGTGAATGTCCGCGCGATCCGGCACGAGGAAGCCGCCGACCAGTCCGACCGCTTCTTCGAGATGAACAACATCTCGGCCTCCTACGGCACCATGCCGGTGCTGTTCGATGTGTCGCTGCATGTTCCCAAAGGGCAGACGCTTGCGATTGTCGGCGAATCCGGTTCGGGCAAATCAACCCTTGCGCGGGTGGCGACGGGCCTTCTGCCGCCGACCGCCGGCAGCGTGCGCTTTGGCGGGCAGGACCTGCCGCCGGCGCTGAAGAACCGCAGCCGCGAGGAGCTGCGCCGGCTTCAGCTGATCTACCAGATGGCCGACACCGCCATGAACCCGCGCCAGACCGTGGGCGGCATCGTCGGACGGGCGGTGACCTTCTACGAAGGTCTCAGAGGTTCCGCGCGCCGCGGCCGGGTCAACGAGCTGCTCGAACAGATCGAAATGGGCAGCGGCTATTACGATCGCTATCCCGCAGAGCTTTCCGGCGGACAGAAACAGCGCGTGGCGATTGCCCGCGCGCTCGCCGCCCGGCCGGAGCTGATCATCTGCGACGAGCCGACCTCGGCGCTCGATCCGCTGGTGGCCGACGGCATTTTGAAACTGCTGCTGCAGCTTCAGAAGGAAGAACAGCTTTCCTACATCTTCATCACCCACGATATCGCCATTGTCCGGGCGATTGCCGACAGCGTCGCGGTGATGCATCAGGGCAGGCTGGTCCGCTTCGGCCCCAAGGCGGAGGCGCTGTCCCCGCCCTTCGACGACTATACCGATCTGCTGCTGAAATCCCTGCCCGAAATGAAGATCGGCTGGCTGGAAGACGTGCTCGCCAGCCGCAGGACGGTGAGCGCCGGCAACTGACATTCCGGCCGGGCCGCCCCTCCGGCCCGCGCCCCTTACCGACAAGAACCCGAATACGAAAAGGTCAAAACCATGGCGAAACAAGGTTTTACGACGTCCGAGGACCAGTGGATCACGCTCAAGGACGGCACGCGGCTCGCAACGCGAATCTGGATGCCGGACGGCGCGACGGACAGGCCGGTACCGACCGTGCTGGAATATCTTCCCTACCGCAAGCGCGGCGGAACCGACCCGCGCGACGAATCCACCTATCCGGTCTTCGCCGCCGCCGGCATTGCCGGCGTCCGCGTCGATATCCGCGGCTCGGGCGAATCCGAAGGCGTCATCGACGGCGAATATACCCCGCGCGAACTCTCCGATGCCTGCGAGATCCTCGAATGGATCGCCGCCCAGCCCTGGTCGAACGGCAATGTCGGGATGATGGGCATTTCCTGGGGCGGGTTCAACTGCCTGCAGGTCGCGGCGCTGAAACCGCCGCAGCTGAAGGCCGTGATCTCGATCGCCTCCACCGTCGACCGCTACAATGACGATATTCACTACAAGAACGGCACGCATCTCTCCGCCCAGCTCTCCTGGGCGGGTACAATGCTCGCCTATCAGTCGCGCACCCCGGACGTCGATCTGGTCGGCGACCGGTGGAAGGAAATGTGGCTTGAGCGGCTGGAAGGCCAGCCTTTCTTCATGGAGGAATGGCTCGCGCATCAGCGTCGCGACGATTTCTGGAAACACGGCTCGATCTGTGAGGATTTCGGCGGCTTTCCCGTTCCCGCGCTGGTGATTGCCGGCTGGGCGGACGGCTATCGCAACACGCCGCTGAAGGCGATTGAGGGTTTGGGCGATAAAGGCAAGGCGATTGTCGGCCCGTGGATCCACAAATATCCGCATTTCGCATGGCCGAAGCCGCGCATGGACTTCCACGCCGAGGCAATCGCATGGTGGAAACGCTGGCTGGACGATGCCGATAATGGTGCTGAACAGCTTCCGCAGATGCGCGCCTATATTCTCGACGGACCGCGCCCGACGCTGAGGCGCGAAAACGATCCCGGCTACTGGATTGCCAAGAAGGACTGGGAGAAGCCGCAGACGCAGATGCTGACCGTCGCTGCCGACGGAACGCTCAACGCGACCGGCGCCAGCGAAGGCACGGGCGACATCTATCTACGCTCGCCGCTCGATACCGGGACCAGCGGCGGCGAATGGTTCACGCTGAAGCCCGATGCCGAAATTGCCGGCGATCAGCGCAGCGACAATGGCGGTTCGCTGACCTTCCAGACCGGGCCGCTTGCCGAAGAAGCCATCTATCTCGGCGCGCCCGAACTTACTGTCGACGTCACCTGCGAAGGCGACTGGGAAAACCTTGCCGTCCGGATCATCGATGTCCATCCCGATGGCACGGAAACCCGCGCCTGCTACGGCGTCCTGAACCTTGCCCATCGCGACGGCAACGAAACACCGACCAACATGCCCCGTGGCGAGAAGACGTGCATCACCATGCAGCTCGACGCCATGGGTTACCGCTTCGCGCCCGGCCATCGCATCAAGCTCGCGCTTTCGACAAGCTACTGGCCGACCATCCTGCCGTCGCCCGAGGCGCCGGGCCTCACGATCGATACGGCCAGCATCCGCCTTGCCCTGCCGCTTCTGGGCGATCACGAGCGCATCACCGTCGCCGAGCCGGAAAACCCAAATCCGCTGCCGCAATATGAAATGCGATCGCCCGAGGAAACCCGCCGCTCGGTCGAAAAGGATCTGGTCACCGGCCTGACGCACTATCGCATCTACGAGGACACCGGGCTGGAAGTGCATCCGCAAAATGGATTGCGCACCCAGGAAATCCGCAACGAGGACTGGTCTATCGACCCCAACGACCCGCTGTCGATGAAGGGCGATATCGACTGGAATATCCGGATCGAGCGCGATGGCTGGTCGGTTTCGACCAAAACCACCACGACGATGCGCTGCACGAATAAGGACTGGATCATCGCGGCAAGCGTGACGGCATTCGAAGGCGACCGCGAAATCTTCGCGAAGTCCTTCGAACAGCGCATCCCCCGCGACTTCATGTAGTCGGCGCTGCCGAGGGGCATCGGGCGATGGATCGACATCCCCCGATGCTCCGCTTTCCATCTATTGAGATGTCGGATGGACGAAAGCCGGATTCTGCTTTTCGCTCGACGCCGCAATGGCGACGGCCAGGAGGCGGAAGGAGCCTGCCATTTTTGTGCGCTTCCGCCGCCAGCCGACACCGCTACATCAGGTTGGGCAACAGAAGCGCGATCGTGGGGAAAATCAGGATCAGGACGAGACGGACGACATCGACGACCAGAAAGCTCGAAAGCCCCCTGAATATCGTCG
>NZ_CFHTCS010000236.1:0-6975 GCF_984369615.1 Martelella sp.
GCGCGGGCGGCGGCCTTCGGTTCCAAGGTCATCATCCTCGACGAACCGACGGCCGCGCTCGGCGTCAAGGAATCCCGCCGTGTGCTGGAGCTGATCCTCGACGTCAAATCGCGCGGCATTCCGATCATCCTGATCTCGCACAACATGCCGCATGTCTTCGAGGTGGCCGATCGCATCCATGTCCATCGCCTCGGCCGGCGGCTCTGCGTCATCAACCCGAAGGACCACACCATGTCCGATGCCGTCGCCTTCATGACCGGCGCCAGGGAGCCGCCGGAACTGGCAGAAGCCTCCTGACCTGATGGGTTCTCCGGCACCGTTCCCGGCCATGCGTCTAGCCAGAGGTCATTTCCGGTGATCCCTTGCGGGCCGGAAATGCTCTCCATTATCGAAGCGAAGCTCTTTCGGCGAAAGTCCCGACCTGCCCGGCACAGTTTCCGCCCCCAGCCGACGTCCGGTCGGCGGCATGATGCCGCTCGCCGCAATGATCATATTCTGTGGCCTGAGCCCGCAAGCTCAAGGCGTTCGAGGACGAGAATGCCCGGCTGAAGAGGTTGCTCGCGGAGGCCATGCTGGACAAGGAGATCCTGAAGGGTGTGGCTTCAAAGAAATGGTGACGCCCGCTGTGAAGCGGGATGCGGTGGCTCCATTGAAAGAGCCGCTCCTCGATCCGCCAAATAGGATTGCGTCGCTCGCAGGCCGCGCGTTTACGTGCCACAGAAGGTTCGGTAGGCCGCCTCGGGCACCGGCGGAAGGCCGGCATAATCGGTGAACTCCACCCGTTCCTCGAAGGGCGTGGCCAGCGCTGCGTTAAGGCGTTCGAAGGGCGCCAGGTCGCCGGCCATCGCGGCGGCAAGCGCTTCCTCGACGAGATGGTTGCGCGGAATGATCGCCGGGTTGACCGCATCCATAGCAACGCGACGTTCACCCGGCTCTCCCGGTTCGGCCGCGAGGCGCTGACGCCAGCGCGCCGCCCAGCCGTCATAGGCGGTTGGATCGGCAAAGAGATCGCGCAGCGCCCCATCGGCCTGCTCGCTTTCCGCCGCTTTGCCGAGATTGCGGAAGGTCAGGGTGAAGTCCGCATTCTGCTTTGCCATGAGCCCAAGAAGATCCTCGATCAACGCGGCGTCTTCCGTTTGTGGTGTCTGCAAGCCTATCTTCGCGCGAAAGCCGTCGACATAAGCGGTGTTGAACGCGTCCGCAAAGCCGGAAAGCACGTCCTGTGCGGCTTCAATGGCTTTGTTTTCGTCCGGATCGAGATGAGGAAGCAGACATTCCGCCAGACGTACGAGGTTCCAGTGCGCGATGCGGGCCTGGTTGGCGTAGGCGTAACGCCCGTTGCGGTCGATCGAGGAGAAGACGGTCGCGGGATCGTAAGCGTCGAGGAAGGCACACGGGCCGTAATCGATCGTTTCCCCGGCGATCGACATATTGTCGGTGTTCATGACGCCGTGCACGAAGCCGATCTGCATCCAGCGTGCGACGAGTTCGGCCTGACGGGCGCAGACGCCTTCGAGAAGAGCGCGGTAGGGATTGGAAGCATCCGCGGCCTCGGGGTGATGCCTTGCGATCACATGGTCGGCTAGTCTTCGAACCGCTTCGTCGTCGCCCCGTGCCGCGAAGAACTGAAACGTGCCGACGCGTATATGGCTGGAGGCGACGCGCGTAAGGACCGCACCCGGCAGGGCCGTTTCCCGGTAGACAGGCTCTCCCGTCGCGACCGCGGCCAGCGCCCGCGTGGTAGGAATTTTGAGCGCGGCCATGGCCTCGCTGACGAGATACTCCCGCAGGACCGGGCCGAGTGCTGCCCGTCCGTCGCCGTTGCGCGAGAAGAGGGTGGGGCCGGCCCCCTTCAGTTGAATGTCGCGACGCCGACCCTGTCGGTCGACGACCTCGCCGAGGAGGATGGCGCGCCCATCGCCGAGTTGCGGCACGAAGTTTCCGAATTGATGTCCGGCATAAGCGGCCGCAAGCGGCTCGGCGCCTGTTGGGAGCCGGTTGCCGGCGAAGATTTCAGCTCCTTCAGCAGTGTCCAACGCATCCGCGTCGAGCCCGAGTTCCTCTGCGAGCCGTCGGTTCAGCTTCAGGAGATGCGGCGCGGTGACGGGCGACGGCATGGTTGGCCGGTGGAAGACGGTGCCGAGACGCGCGTAACTGTTATCGAAGTCGAAATGTACCGTCATCTTTCCGCTCTGCTTCCGTCGTGCTGCTCGGCCGCTGGCTCTCGACCATTCTGCACTTAGGTGGCGCTGTCGATATCGGATTTCCAGGGCAATGCCTGACCGGAAACGTCTCTGTCCGACATGTTACATAGGCATGGAAGTAGCAGTTCCATCCGATCAGGACAGAATAGACACTGCAGCGCCCTGCGCGGATCGGCAGCTTTCAGGGAAATCGAGAACGCGCTTGAACGACCGAAACGAGCGGCCTTCCGGACCGGCAGAAGCGGGGGAGCTTTCCGGACTGGCGGATTTGAACTCAGATAATGAGCTGAGCGGCCATTCATGCTCCATGGGCTTGGAACCGCTTTCTACCCGGATCGGTCGTTCGAGCCGTTCAGCTCAAACGACCGCAGTGAAAGATGCCGCCTATTTCACCGCCGAATTTCCGCCGTCCGCGAATAGCGCGGAACCTGTCACGAAGCTCGATGCAGGCCCCGCCAAAAACAACGCGGCCTGCGCGATTTCTTCCGGCTGGGCTATCCGCTTCATCGCATGGAGACCGGCGGCCCAATCCTTCTGCGATTGATCGCCCGCCATCCCCGTGTCTGTGCCGCCCGGAAGAAGGGCATTGGCCCGTATGTTTTTTACGGCATAATCCGCCGCGATGCCTTTGACCAAGCCCATCAGCCCTGCTTTTGCGGCGGCGTAGGCACTCATCCCTGGCAAACCGACGCTCGTGCCGACGAAGCTGGAGGTAAAAACAATGGAGCCGCCTCCGCGTTCTAGCATTGCCGGTATTTGATAACGGCTCGCAAAAAAAGCGCCGTTCAGGTTTGTGGCGATCGTTTGGATCCATTCTTCGGATTCCAGTTCAGCGACCGGTTTTAAGGCACCCACGGTCCCGGCATTGTTGAAGGCGATATCAAGACCTCCAAAAACCTGCACGGCTTCCGCGACCAGTTGTTCATGTGTTTCAGCCGAACTCACATCGCCGGCAACCAAATGTGCGCGTCCGCCTGTTTCTTGGATACGCTTTGCGACGTCTTCCAAAGCCGCTTTCCGACGCGCGTTCAAAACCACGCAAGCGCCCTCGGCGGCAAAAAGCAACGCGGCCGAACGGCCGATACCGGATGATGCACCGGAGATAACTGCAACTTTATCCTGTAATATTCCCATACGTGTTCTCCTTAGATTGGAGAGTGACGGATATGAGATACCCAGCTGCTTCGACACCCGATTCCTGCGGTCAGCTTCAGAAGGCCGCCATTCACCCGCATCACCGCAAAAGCCAGCCATCGGCCGCAACCTCGACGTTTGCCGTGTCCCAGGGGTTCGGCAGGGAACCCGCCGAATGGATGTATGCCCTTGTTCCCGTTGTTCCTGATGCTGGTCACCGGTCTCTATCTGTTCGCGCTGCCTTATTTCAGCGGACGACGCGGCAAGTCGGGCGCGTGAGGCCAATCGCAGCCGAATGTCAGGGAATTTTGCATTACTGACGGGCAGTGCCATCAGGACGTGGTCTGAGCAGAGAACGCGACGATGGTCAGAAAACCCGGCAATTCTTCTTCGCGCGCGATCTTCATGCCGGCACGAACAAGAAAGCACCCGCCAAAGTGTTCCTGTCACGGCGACCGAGATGGTCACTTTCGGCTATTCCACCGCTTTTTCCAGGGCGGCGATGTCGATCCTGCCCATCGTCATCATCGCCTCGAAGGCGCGTTTGGCCTTGTCCCTGTCGGGTCCCGTCGTCAGGTCGAGGAGAAGTTTCGGCGTGATCTGCCAGGAATGCCCCCAGCGGTCCTTGCACCAGCCGCAGGCGCTTTCCTGTCCGCCATTGCCGACGATGGCGTTCCAGAAGCGGTCGGTCTCTTCCTGATCTTCTGTGACCACCATGAAGGAGACGGCCTCGTTCGGCGTGAAGTTGGGGCCGCCATTCAGGCCGACGAACTTGCGCCCGAGTACGGTGAACTCGACGGTCAGTTCGTCGCCTTTCCTGCCGCCGGGATAATCGGAGGCGGCGGTGTTCACGCGATCGACATGGCTGTCGGGAAAAGTGGCGGCATAGAACGCGGCCGCTTTCCTGGCTTCGCCGTGATCGTACCAGAGGCAATTGATGATATCGGTCATGACGTTTCTCCTTGTGTCTGTTGCGGCGGGTTCGCCGCCTCGGGCAGAAGACGCGACGCGGGCTATTCGAAGAAGCCTTTCGGTGTCGTCCCCTGAAGGAAGGGCTCGATGAATGCGTGCAAAAGCGCGGGCTGGTTGATGACCGCGGTGTGGGATGTCGCCGGCATCACCGCGAGCCGGGAGACCGGCAGCGGTTGGCCCATGTCGCCCATCACCCCGCCGCCCAGCAGGCGAAACATCGCGACCGAATGTTCCAGCGTCGCGACATCGGCGTCGCCGGTGATGATCAGCACCGGGGTTTCCAATGCTTCCACTTCCTCGCCCCAGGCCATCGGTTCGTGCTCGAGCGCGATCAGCTTTTCGACGAGCGCGGGAAAACCGTCCGGATCGGCCGCCAGTTCGCGGTATTCGGCGGCAAACGGCATCTCCAGGAACATCTCGACACTCATCTGCGGGACGAAGTCCCTGAAGGCGGGCTGCCAGCCCTCGTAATCATACGCCACGGATGCTGCGACAAGCTGATCGACCCGCTCAGGAAAGTCGATGGCGAACCGCAGCCCGGCGGCTGCGCCCATGGAATAGCCGAATATGTCGGCCTTCTCGATCCCGACTGCGTCCATGAAGGCGGCGACGTCGCCCGCAAGATTCGGATAGGTGATCGGCCGGTCGATGTCGGTCGTGCGGCCGTGTCCCTGGAATTCCAGCGCATAGACGCGGTGTGTTTCGGCGAGCATCGGGATGATTTCGCCCATCGAGGGGATGTTCATATAGGCGCCGTGCAGGACGATCAGCGGATCGCCCTTTCCGGAGACCTCGTAATACATCGTCATACCGTTGACCTCGACGCGATCGCCTCTCGGCTCGTCTTCGGCCAATGCCGGGGCGGTGGCCGCGAGCATTGCGGTCAGAATGACCATCCGGAACATGATTGTCTCTCCCTGCTTGAGGTGAGTTCTCTTCAGGCAGAGCCCTTGTCGCCTTCGAAATTGAGCATCCACGGCGTGCCGTACCTGTCGGTGAACATGGCGAAGCGCTCGGCCCAGAAGGTTTCGCCGGGCGCCATCTCGACGCTCTGCGCATCCTCTGCCAGCGCCTCGTGGATACGGTCGAATTCCTCGCGCGAGCTCGGCGCGATCGATACGCGGAAGCCGGCGGGCTTGCTGTACATTTCGGCCGGGACGTCCGAGGCCATGATCATGGCACGGCCCAAACTCATGGCCATGTTCATCACCAGATCGTCACCGCCGGGCATCCGGCTTTCCGGGTCGGGCGCATCACCGTTGCGGAAAACGCCGCCGATCTCGCCGCCGAGCACCTCGGCATAACGGGTCATCGCCTCGAAGCAGTTGCCCTTGAAGAAAAGATAGATTGTCGGTTCCATGTCGGTCTCTCCCTTGTGGTTGAAATGCCGCCCTCAACGGCGGCCATTGGTTACGGCTCCGCCGCAGCTTCGAAGAAATCCCTCTGCGCAGTGTAAGCGCGCCTGAAGGCCGGTCGCGCTTCGGCGCGGGCTACGAAGGCCGCAAGGTCCGGAAACTCTTCGAGCAGCCCCGATCCGCCCAGCCTGCGCAGAACATCGACCGTCATCAGGTCGCCGGCACTGAAACGGCCATCGAGCCAGTCGGCATCGCCCATCGATTGGGGACCTGTCTCAGTCATACGCGTCGTGCCTCCGCCACCACTGGTACGGTTTGGTCTGCGGCGTTCCTTCGGGCGCGTCCTCCCAGTCTTCCTGCCGGCCGAGGGGCGTCAGGTCGAGCAGAGTCCAGACCGTGCCGAGCGTCTCGACCCCGCGACCAGTCGTGAAGTAGGTCCGGTAGATATCCGCGTCGTCGCGATAGAAAACGTTGAGGCCGAAGCCTGAGCTCACGTCGAAGTCGGCGTTGAAATTATCCCGTGTTTCGTACCAGGGCATCGACCAGCCCATGCGCTTGCGGAACGCCTCGATCTCGGAAATGGGCGCTTTCGAGACAAAGACGAGCCCGGTGTTGCGGGCGTGCAGATGGGAGAGATGCGGGATCTGGTCGGCCACCATGCAGCAGCCTTCGCACGGGCTCGGATCCGCGGGCTTCAGCATGTGGTGATAGACGATGAGTTGCGCACGGCCGTCGAACAGATCGGTCAGCGTGGCGGTTCCTTCGGGGCCGGTGAAGGCATAGTCGCCATCGACCTTCGTCCACGGCATGCGCCGCCGCCTTGCGGCCAGCTGGTCCTGAGCACGGGTCAGGTCCTTTTCCGCATCGCGTAGCTCGGCGAGTTCGTCGCGCCAGGCATCCGGTGATACCGTTCGGCGAACGACACCGGACACCGCCTTCGTTTCATGGTCTGAAATTCCGGTCATGTTATGAACCTCCTCAAGAACCTGTCGCGCCGCTCTTCGATGGCCTCTCGAACAGGAGCAGCAGATAGCGTTTCAGATGATCGACGCTGTCGCGCGCGATGGCGCGGCCACCCGTCGCCTTGGCCAGTATGAACGCGCCCTGCAGCACGGCCTGGGTATGCGCGGCCAGGCTGGCTGGCGTCCAGTCCGCCACGATCCCGCGCGCCTTCATCGCCGCCTCGATGTCGGGCTCAAGCGTGGCCGCATGCCCGAAAATGCTTGCAGCGCAGGCATCGCGGATCGCCGGATTCGACCCATAGACCTCCTGCGTCATGGTGCCGACGAGACAGGTGAACTCGGCGAGGT
>NZ_CFHTCS010000237.1:0-6897 GCF_984369615.1 Martelella sp.
CTCCAGTCTCCTCGGTACGCTCCGAATGGACAACCTCCTGAAAGCCCACACCTAGAGCGCCGTGCGTCCATTCGGACGCACAAAGGACGCTCTAACCTATTTTATCTACGCATCTTGCTTTCCGAAAATCGATTCCGATTTTCGGGCCGATGCGCTAGCGCGCGTGTGTCTCCGGCCCGAGGGCTCGCTCACGCTCGCCGGAACAGCGACGCCACCAAAGCTATTGTGACGTCGGTCACGCCCTGGGTGCTGACAAGCAATCCCTTCAGGCTTGCCTGATTGCGACTGCGAAGGCCGACCGCGCCTCGCGGCCTGGTTGCGTTTCCGCCCCATTGCGGAATTATGGTTAAGGCGCTGCAAAAATATCACGCCTGTTCGGGCCTGAGCCTTGCAAATTGGGGCTTCCGACAGCAGCTTCCTGCCTTCAAGGCTGTGGAAACGCGGCCAACCTCGGAGTATATGTTTTCTTGAAATCGCCTAAAGCGAGCGTTGCGCGCCTGATTTGCCATGTTTTTTCTACCCTCAGTTTATCGGTTGCTCTTGCATGACGTGCGGTTTCGGACCTCCGCTTGTTTAGGATTTGTTAATGGGCTATCGTCTCCTCGATTTTTTAGGATGTTTTACGATCGGGAAGCGGCGGTTTATGTCCAGAGTATCGAGCCTGGCCGGTCTCTTTCTTTTGCCTGTTTTTTGCGGAGGCTTTTTGAGTCTGGCGGCCGCGCGCTCCGCCGACGCGCAGGTGCTTGAAGGACCCGGTGCCCTGTTTCTCGACCAGACGCCGATCGAAATGATGGCGTCCAACTATTCCAGTTTCGAAACCGGCTATCTTCTGCCCAAGGGCGCGGTCTACCTTCAGTTCGGTTCCGACCAGACGCTAGGCGGCGAAGCGACGGGCACGCAGGTCTATGAGGGGCGGGCGGACTGGGCGATCAGCGATCGCTTTCAGGTCAGCGCCTTCGGCCATGTCTTCGACGATCCGCCGCAATGCGGCACGGCGGCTTGTGAGGAGAATCTCACCTTCCTGGCCGGCGGCGGCGGCGTCAAATACGGTCTGATCGACAGCTACGGCCTGAACATGGCGGTCGCAGGCTCGCTCGAAGGCGTCTTCCTGTCGGGCGATCTCTATCAGAATGACGGCAACGGAGAATGGGACCTTGCCGGAAGCCTTCAGCTGCCGATCAGCCTGACGGTGACCGATTCCCTGCGGTTCCACGTGACGCCGGGCGTTTCCTTCCTGCCCGACAGCATCAACGGCCAGCCCTATTTCGGAACCGTGCCCTATGTCGGCGCAGGGTTGACATGGCAGCCGATCACCGGGCTTCAGTCCTATGCGACAGTGATGTTGCCCTACGCGACCGACGGCAACACGCTGTCGGGCAGCGGCGGCCTGGAGACGACACCGGTCTGGATGGCCGGCATGAAGCTTGCCGTGACGCCGAAGGCCGCCGTGGACCTCTTTGCGACAAATGGCTGGGGCATGACGCCGGCGACCAGCATCATCGCCTTTCCTCCGAAATCGGATGACATCGCCTACGGCATCCGTCTCAGCTATACGCCGTTTGTCGGCGAGGCGACGCGCGACGTGTATTTCGACAGCTACAGGGCGGATATGCTGAGTCCGGTCACCGAGCTGGAACTGCAGCAGCAGATCGGCGGGATCACGCTAGGAGCCGCCGATACGCTGACCCCCGGCCGCATTCTGGTCGAGGCCGGGATGGGCAACAGGAACTTCAGCGACTTCCACCTCGCCTTCAGTCCGGATCAGGATCTGCAGCTGGATGCCTTCTTCACGCAATATCCCGCAGGCGGGGCGGTCGGAAACGCGCAAAGCCCGTGGAACGATGAATGGTCCTACATGTTTGGCGGCAAGCTGCGCCTGATGGACCAGAAATATGGCGATCTGTTTTCGCTTTCCGGACAGGTTCTCGCCGGGCGCGACGTCAACAAGCCGACCGTGGGCGTTCTTTATGGCGCGCTTCCGGCAAGCCTTGCACTTTCGGAAAAGGCCAGCGTGACGCTGGAATCGAAGTTTGCCGCCTACCACACCGAGCGGATATGGGGGGTCGGCGGCGGTGTCTCCGTCCGTCCGTTCCGCGATCTTGAACTGTTGGGCGAGGTCACGGCTGTCTCGGACGGCGGCGATGCCATCTGGTCGGCCGGCGCCCGGTATGACCTCCATGGCACGCCGTTTAGCGCCGATGTCTATGCCACAAATGCAACAGGTCTCCACGGACTCGGCACGATGCTTGCGCAGGATGAGCCGCGGTATGGACTCACGTTGAGATTCGCTTATTAAGGAAGTGCAAATTGATCCGGCGCCCGTATTCGAACCCGTGTCGCCGATCAGTCACAGGACGAAGAAAAAAAGCGTTTGTTTCGGTCGAATTGCCGACTGCCAGGGAGCAGAACCAATTTCTGTTTAATCGTTTTCGAGTATCCATGTATTCTTGCCAGGCGCTTTGCTTGTCTCCTGCGGGGTGATACGTTTTGGGCTTATGTTTAAGGGGCAAGTGACAGCAATTCGGAGAGTTTCAATTGCGTGCCATTACCGTCATTCTCACCGCGATCATCATGACCGGGTGCAGTGCGTTGTACAACGTTTCGGAGGTTCGCCCGGTCGTGGGCGAAACGTCCGTGGTCAAGGTTGTGCCGGTAACGAGCCAGAACGTCATGATGGCGAATGCCATGACGCCCTATACGCCGCGCTCCCTGCCGCCTGTCTTTGACCAGACGGCAACATTGCAGGGTTCCGCGGTGCCGCGGATATCCGCCTACAGGCCGCAGGCGAGACCGGGAGCCGTGCCGACCAGATTGCCGCCGGTGCAGCAGCCCAGGCCCTACCGGATCGGCGTCGGCGATGTGGTGCTTCTGGCAACGCCCACCGCCGAGACGTCGACGCTGAACCAGATCAATGGCCTTCTTGCCGCGCAGAACGCACGTCAGGGCTACACCGTTCAGGACGACGGGGCGATCGCGATCCCGACCGTTGGCCGGGTCACCATTGGCGGCATGACGCTGGAGGAGGCCCAGTCCGTCCTGTTCCAGAGACTTGTTGAAAGCCAGATCGATCCGAACTTCAATCTGGAGATCACGGACTTCAATTCCCAGCGCGTCGCCGTCGGCGGGGCCGTGGCGCAGCCGCAGCTTGAGCCGATCACGCTGACGCCGCTTTATCTCGACGAGGCGGTCACCGCCGCAGGCGGCGTCGTTGCCACCGATCCGGAATATGCGACGGTGCGCCTTTATCGCGACGACCAGACCTACCAGATCCCGGCGACGAAGCTCTTTGCCAAGAACGATATACCGAAGGTCCTGCTGCAGAACGGGGACCGCGTGTTCGTCGACACCGAATACTCGGTCGAACTGGCCGAAGGCTATCTGCGTCAGGAGCTGGATCTCGCGAAGTTCCAGCGCGACGTGCTGGAAGAGCAGCGGGACATCTTCGAAACGCGCGTTCAGATGGATGCGATCGACAGGGACTACGTCTATGTCTTCGGCGAGGTCAAGCAGCAGGGCCGCTGGCCGCTGCCCTTCGACCGTTACGCAACGCTTGCCGATGCGATGTTCGAGCAGGGCGGCATCCAGCCCGTCACCGGCAACCCGCGCCGCATCTATGTTCTGCGCAAGAACCGGATTGCGGCAGGCGAGCCCCTCGGGATCACGGCATGGGCGCTTGATGCGCAGAATACCGCGAACCTCCTTCTGGCAACCGAGCTGCAGCTTCGGCCGAACGATATCGTCTTCGTCGCCAGCCAGCCGATCACCAACTGGAACCGCCTGATCTCGCAGATCACGCCGTCGATCTCGATCCTCGGCACGGCCAACGGCATTCTCGATTGAGGTGCAAGGGTCGCGCTCTGACCTATTGAATCGACGCATCGACCCGAAAATCGCTTCCGGTTTTCGGGTCGATACGCTCGTCGAGCGCAGCTCCGTTGCTGCCCGCTCTTGATGCGGCGCGAAGCTCCGGGACGCCGTTTGGGCTCTCCCGAAAGAGCGACAAACAAAAGCGGCCGGTCGCGGATGCGGCCGGCCTTTTCATATGCAGTCAGATGTTCGGGGAGCCCCGACGCCGATCAATAGCCCGGCGGCAGGATCGACAACTCGTCACAGGTCGCCTCGTTGCCGATCAGCGTATCCCTGATTCCGGCCTGCTGGCGGGCCCGCAGGCGGGCGGCATCGATATCGGACTGATCGGCGCCCATTTCCCGCGCTTTCGCATAGATCGCCTCGGAGGCGTTCTTGAGCTTTCTGTCGCCGCGCAGGCTCGTGTAGCTTTCGCAGCGCTGGGCGGCGAGTTCCGCGCGCGCGCCCTGGTCCAGCAGTTCCTCAAGCGGCGTTTCGGGCGGAGCCGTCTGGCAACCGGCGACCGTTACCAAGGCCGCAAAGGCGGCAGCTTTGATCAGTTTGACCAATGTCTTTTCTCCCAACTGGTTCTACCGCGCATCATAGCGAAAATCCGGCCGTTGTCTGCCGTGTTGCTCGACCCGTCGAGAGAATGGCATGGATGCTGCGGAAACGAAAAAGCCCGGCTGCTTGAGCCGGGCCGGGAAACGTGCCGTGCGTGAGAGGATCGAAGATCATGGGCCGTCGTTGAAGCCGACCTTGTCCACGATTTCCGACGCCTCGCTGCGATGAGCGGCAATCTCTGCCAGCGACAGGTCGTCGGGATGGATCTCGCCGAAGGACCGGACGATTTCGGAGGCTTCCGCGCCAGGCATCACCGGATACTCGAAAACCTGTTCGGCATAGATTTCCTGTGCTTCCGGCGAGGCGAGATACTCCATCAGCTTCAGCGCGTTTTCCGGATGCGGCGCGTGTTTGGCCATAGCCATGCCGGAGACATTGACGTGGGTTCCGCGCCCGTCGGCATTGGGAAACAGGATGTCGATCGCTGCCGCCCACTCCTTCTGCTCGGGTTCCTTGTCGTTGGTCATCATCAGGCCGACATAATAGGTGTTGCCGAGCGCGATGTCGCATTCGCCTGACATGATGGCCTTGGCCTGACCCCGGTCGTTGCCGTTCGGGCGGCGGGCGAGATTCGCCTTCAGGCCCTTCAGCCATTCCTCGGTGTACTCGGCGCCGTGGTGGGCAATCATCGAGGCGATCAGGGCGATATTGTAGGGATGCTGGCCGTCGCGGATGCAAATCGCGCCCTTCCATTTGGGGTCCGCTAGTTCTTCATAGGTGATCGGCACCTGGCCGACGCGGTCCTTCGAGGCGTAGACGACGCGTCCGCGCTTGGTCAGCGCAAACCAGTCGCCGTCGGGGTCACGGAACTGCGCGGGGATATCCGCATTGATGACCGCGCTTTCGACGGGCTGGGTGACGCCGGCCTCCTTGGCCTCTGTCAGGCGGCCGATGTCGACGGTCAGGATGACGTCAGCGGGCGAGTTGGCGCCTTCCGCCTTCACCCGCTCGACAAGGCCCGTATCGAGAAACAGCACATTGGTGTTGATGCCGGTCTCGGCCTCGAAGGCTTCAAGCAGGGGGGCGATCAGTTCGGGCTGGCGGTAAGAATAGATGTTGACGTCCTCCGCCGCGACCGGGGCCGCCGCAGCCGCCGTCGCCAATGCCAGAAACGAACCCGCAAGCGCCTTGAGCCTTGTCATTGTATCCTCCTTGTGATCTTTTAAGTTGATTTAATTCATCAGGTATCCTGCGCGCGGTGTCAACCGATCGGACTCCTAGACTTGAGTAAAAATTTCTTCTTTTTGGAATTGTTCCAAATTGAGAAATGCGTTATAAAACTGGAAAGATTCTAAAAAGGAAACCGGTATGCGCCTGACCAAGCAGACGAATTATGCAGTGCGGATGCTCATGTATTGCGCCGCCAACGACGGCAAGCTGAGCCGCGTGCCCGAGATTGCCAAGGCTTACGGCGTGTCCGAACTCTTCCTGTTCAAGATCATCCAGCCGCTGCACAAGGCCGGCATCATGGAAACGGTGCGGGGCCGCAATGGCGGCGTGCGCCTTGGACGTCCGGCTTCGGAAATCACGCTTTTCGATGTGGTCAGCGTCACGGAGGAGAACTTCTCCATGGCAGAATGCTTCGACGACGCCAACGAGACGGATTGCCCGCTGGTCGACAGCTGCGGCTTCAACGAGGCGCTGCGCAAGGCGCTGAACGCGTTCTTCTCCGTGCTCGCCGAATACACGATCAACGATCTGGTGCGCCGCCGCGTCGACATCTTCAAGCTGCTCAGCATCGAGGAAAACAGGAAGGTCGAAACCTCGGCCGCGTGAGCGCCGGCTCATTCCAGTCCGTGTTTGAAGGCGCCGGGGCATCTCCGGCGCCTTCTTCGTTCCTAAAGCGGTTCGATCCGGGCAGGATGGAGGTGAGTTGGCGCTTGAGCTTACCGGGAGAAAGATGTAGCAAGGAGTGGCTAACTCGTAACAGCAAGGCCGCAACCGCGGTGAATGTCCGTTGCGAAGGTTCGGCGGGCGGCAGGCGGTCACCCTGTCCGGACAAGAAAACCGAGTTGCTCCGCCTGTCTGACGGAGCAGGGAGAGAAGCATGAGCAGTCATTTCATCGGTATCGATGTCGGAACCGGCAGCGCCCGCGCGGGCGTTTTCAACGCGGAAGGACGTCTTCTCGGCGTCGGCAAGAAGGATCTCGCGCTGTGGCGGGAGGCGGGCGACATTGTCGAGCAGTCGTCGAACGACATCTGGAACGCCATCTGCTTTTCGACGAAGACGGCGATCGCCGAAGCCGGCATTGCCCCTGAAAGCGTCAAGGGGATCGGCTTTGACGCGACCTGCTCGCTGGTCGTGCTGGATAGCGATGGCAAACCGCTTGCCGTCGGTCCGTCGGAAGATGCCGCGCGTAACGTCATCGTGTGGATGGACCACCGGGCCATCGATCAGGCGGACCGCATCAATGCCGGCGGTCATGA
>NZ_CFHTCS010000238.1:0-6841 GCF_984369615.1 Martelella sp.
TGCATCGTGCGCGAGGGGTCGGTTCTCGGCATGGGCGTCTATATCGGCAAGTCGACCAAGATCGTCGATCGCGCCACCGGCGAGATCACCTTCGGCGAAATCCCGCCCTATTCCGTCGTCGTCGCCGGCACGCTGCCCGCCGCCAAGCCCATGGGCAACGGCGCGCCGGGACCGGGCCTCTACTGCGCCGTCATCGTCAAGCGCGTCGACGAGCGCACGCGCTCCAAGACCGGCATCAACGAGCTTCTGCGCGACTGATAAAGGCGAAAAGCCAGAAGGCGCCGCCGGAAAAACACCGCGCGGCGCCTGCCAAGCCCTCGCAACGGCCGAAAAAACATCTAGATATTTCCCTATGAAGCTCTCCGATCCCGTCTCCGTCCTG
This sequence comes from Martelella sp., assembly GCF_984369615.1. NCBI lineage: Bacteria > Pseudomonadati > Pseudomonadota > Alphaproteobacteria > Hyphomicrobiales > Aurantimonadaceae > Martelella > Martelella sp. Next base: position 383 of record NZ_CFHTCS010000238.1, read on the forward strand.
CAAACGCTTGTCCGCTGCCCTTCGGTTACGCCGGAGGAAGGCGGGGCGTTGTCGGCCCTGGAGGCGATGCTGACGCCGCTCGGCTTCTCGGTCGAGCGGATGACCGGTCACACGGACGGAACGCCCGACGTGGAAAACCTCTATGCGCGGCTCGGGACCTCCGGCCCGCACCTGATGTTTGCCGGCCATACGGATGTGGTGCCGCCCGGAAACGCGGCCTCCTGGCGCCATCCGCCCTTTTCCGGCGAGATCGCCGACGGGCTCCTGTTCGGGCGCGGCGCGGTGGACATGAAAGGCGGGATCGCCTGCTTCATCGCGGCGCTTGCCCGGCTTCTCGACGGGGGCCAACGGCTTTCCGGCTCCGTCTCGCTGCTGATCACCGGCGACGAGGAGGGTCCCGGCATTAACGGCACGGAAAAACTGCTTGAATGGGCGAGAGCGCGCGGCGAGCAATGGGATGCCGCCCTTGTCGGCGAGCCGACCAATCCCGATACGCTCGGCGACATGATCAAGGTCGGTCGCCGGGGATCGCTGACCGGCAGGCTGACCGTCACCGGCACGCAGGGCCATGTGGCCTATCCGCATCTTGCCGACAATCCGCTTCGCGCCATGACGGCGATGCTGGACGCCCTGATGGGCGAGCCGCTCGACCACGGCACAGACCTCTTCCCACCGTCCAACCTGGAAGTAACCTCGGTCGACACCGGCAACGCAGCCACCAACGTCATTCCCGAAAGCGTTTCGGCGACCTTCAACATCCGCTTCAACGACCTGTGGAGCGAGGAGACGCTGAAGGATGAACTGACGTCCCGGCTGAACCAGGCGGCCGCCGACGGGAAGCTGAGGCCGGGCCGCGCGCCGGCGCTGTTTTCGCTCGAATGGCTCGGCCGCGTCAGCCCGGTATTCCTCACCCGCAACGAGCGCCTTTCGGGCAGCCTCGCCGCGGCCGTCGAGACGGTGACCGGCCGGCGGCCGGCGCTTTCGACCACCGGCGGCACCTCGGATGCGCGCTTCATCAAGGATTACTGCCCGGTGGTCGAGTTTGGCCTTGTCGGCCAGACCATGCACAAGGTGGACGAGCATGTGCCGGTCGCCGACCTGGAAATGCTGACCGACATATACGGACATTTCATCGAAAGGTGGTTCGCCCTTGCCGATGCCCGGTGAAATCCTGTTTTACATGCGCGGCCTGTGGCTGCTGATCAAGGGCGATCCCGCCCATACGCGCTATCTCGATTTCACCGAACGCGGCCTGGCGCGTTCGTTCTGGGCGCTTGCCTTCTCCTTCCCCTTCATGGTCGCGAGCGAACTCGTCAGCCTCTCCGTGCTCGTTCCCCGGACCATCCCCGTCGGCGCCCGCGAGATCTTCAGAAGCGCACTTGTCCAGGGGCTTGGATGGATGGGGCCGCTGGTGGTGCTGGGGCTCGTCTGCATGGTCTCCGGCATGCCCCGCTCCTTCCTGAAGATCGTGGTCGCCACCAACTGGATGAGCCTACCGATCAATATCTTCGCCGCGCTCGCGATCCTGCTGATCGCGACCGGCCTGCAGCCGCTTGGCAGCATATTGCTGCTCGTGTTCCAGGCCGTCGTGCTCGCCGCCTTCCTCGTCGAGATCCGGATCGTCTACCTGCTGATGAACGAGAAGGCGCTGCCCACGGCTGCGGCCATCATCGCCTCGGCAATCACCGCGCTTCTCATCACGGATATCGGCACGCGCTATATCATGGGCGGCTGAGACTGTTCCGGTTTGACAGGATGTCCGCCTGCCGCAATCGTAGCCGCGAAGCATCCCTGGGGGGGCAAGGACATGAAAACAAAGACAATCTTATCCTTCGTCGTGCTTGCGGCGCTGGCCGGCTGCCAGTCGGGGCCGATCGACGTGCTCTACAAGGAGGGCAGCACACGCGCCGAGCGCCAGCAGGCCTATGATCAGTGCTTCATCCAGGCGCTGAAGGACGTGCCGCAGAACATGGTCACGGAAGTGACCGGCGGCTACAGCGTGCCCGGCGTCATCGATTGCAACACCGATGGCGAGAACACGATCTGCGGCGAAGTCGGCGGCTACACCACGCCCGTCTCCAGCTACAGCTACGATACCAATGAGAAGCTTCGAAACCGCGTCATCAACCGCTGCCTGGCTGACAAGGGCTTCTCCACCATCGAACGTCCGATCTGCGAAAGCCGCGATGAGCGCGCCGCCTATTCGCTCCTCCCGACCCAGCCGAATGCCGCCCAAATCGCCTGCGTGGCCGGCCAGAGTTTCGATCCGAACTGAAGCGGGACTTGCCCGGATGGCTGCCCCATGACTCAATCTCCCCCCTTGAGGGGAGATTGATAGTCGCAAAAATTTCAAAGTACGTTACAGCGCCCGCTGATTGACCCGCTTTGACAGTTCCGCGGCGCTCTCCACCCGTTCCGAATAGCGTTCGGTCAGGTAATCGCTGCGTCCGCGCAGGAGCAGCGTGAACTTCATCAGCTCCTCCATCACGTCGACGACGCGGCGGTAATAGGCGGACGGCTTCATCCGGCCGGCCTCGTCGAATTCGGTGAAGGCCTTGGGGACCGAGGACTGGTTGGGAATGGTGACCATCCGCATCCAGCGGCCGAGAATGCGCAGCTGGTTGACCGTGTTGAAGCTCTGCGAGCCGCCGCAGACCTGCATCAGCGCCAGCACCCTGCCCTGGGTCGGCCGTACCGCCCCGGAGGACAGCGGCAGCCAGTCGATCTGCGTCTTCATCACCGAGCTCATCGCACCGTGACGTTCCGGCGAGCACCAGACCTGCGCCTCGGACCAGATCGACAGGTTCCTGAGTTCCTGCACCTTCGGGTGATCATCCGGCGCGCTACCGACCAGCGGCAGGCCATGCGGATCGAAAATGCGGACATCGGCGCCATAGGCTTTCAGAAGCCGAGCGGCCTCTTCCGTCAAAAGCCGCGAATAGGAGCGCTCGCGCAGCGAGCCGTAAAGCATCAGGATGCGCGGCGGATGCGAAAGGTCGTCCGCGGCAAAAAGCCGCGTCCGGTCGATCGGCCGGAAAGCTTCCCGATCCAGCTGCGGCATGTCGTTATCTTCCGGCAGGTTCATGCGGACTTGTCCCTCGCCGGGACGACGACCTCGCCATCCTCCTTCGAAAACCCGCCAATATCCGGATTATCCAGGATCTCCAGCACGGTCTCCGACGGGCGGCAGAGTTTCGTCCCCTTGGCCGTCACCACGATCGGCCGGTTGATCAGGATCGGATGCTCCATCATCGCGTCGATCAGCGCCTCATCGGAAAGCGCCGGATCGTCGAGGCCGAGGTCATCATAGGGCGTTCCCTTGCGGCGCAGGAGATCGCGCACCGGAATCCCCATCTCGCCGATCAGCGCGACAAGACGCGCGCGCGTCGGCGGCGTCTTCAGATATTCGATGATCTCCGGCTCCTCGCCCGACTGGCGGATCATCGCCAGGACGTTGCGCGAGGTGCCGCAATTGGGGTTGTGATAGATGGTCACCGGCATCGGGGCCTCCAATATATCCATAAATCTGGAATTATTGATACATGTGACTGCCGGCGAATGCAACCCGGCATTCCGCTTACGGATAGTCGACCTGCATGAAAAAAAGCCCTTCGGGCGGGGCGACAGTTCCGCAGGCCCGCCGGTCGCGGGCTTCAAGCGCCGCCTGAACGTCCTCGACGCTCATCTTGCCCTCGCCGACGAGCTTCAGCGTGCCGGCAAAGGAGCGGATCTGGTTGTGCAGGAAGCTCTGCGCCGAGGCGCGTATCTCGATGACATCGCCCAAGCGGGTGACATCGAGCCGGTCCAGCGTGCGCACCGGGGACTTCGCCTGGCACTGGACCGAGCGGAAGGTGGTGAAATCATGCCGGCCGACGAGGCGCTGCGCGGCCTCGTGCATCAGAGCGTGGTCGAGCGGGCGCGGCACCCACCAGGCCCGTTTGAATTCGACCGCCAGGTGGGCCCGGCGGTTGATGATGCGATAAAGGTAATGTCTCTTGACGGCGGAAAAGCGCGCGTCGAAATCATCGCCAACCTCGCTCACCTCGGTCACGGCAATACCGTCACGCGCCAGGCGGAGATGGGCGTTCACCGCATTGAGCAGGGTGAATTCGCTCCAGGTCCGCTCAAGGTCGAAATGGGTGACCTGGCCAAGAGCGTGCACCCCGGAATCCGTCCGCCCCGCGCCGCGGATCGACACATCCTCGCCGGAAAAGCCTTTGACGGCCTCTTCCAGCGCGCCCTGGACGGAGCGGCCGGTCGCCTGGCGCTGCCAGCCGACATAGGCCGTGCCGTCATATTCGACCGTGCAGCGGTAACGCGGCATCAGGCGATGACCGATCCGGCGGGCAACGCATTGCCGCGCAGAAAATCGGCCGCGTCCAGCACCTTGCCGCCGGCCTTCTGCAGCCGCGCGAGGCGGACCGCCCCCTCACCGCAGGCAATGGTCAGCGGTTCTGCGTCGAGCACGGTACCCGCCGGCCCCGCCCCCGCGCCGATGCGGCTTTCATGCACCTTCACCCGCTCCGCGCGCTTCTCCGTCGGGATTTCCGTCCAGGCCCCGGGGAAAGGGGCAAGGCCGCGAATGTGGTTGTGAACCTCGGTCGCCGGCCGGGAGAAATCGATCCGGGTCTCGGCTTTCTCGATCTTCCTCGCATAGGTCACGCCGTCTTCGGCCTGCGGGGCCAGCGGCAGGTCGCCGTCTTCCAGCTTGACCATCGCATCCGCCATCAGCGACGCGCCCTTCAGCATCAGCCGGTCATGCAGCTCGCCGGCGGTCATGTTCTCGCCGATCGCGACCTTTCCGGTCAGCGCCACCGGTCCGGTGTCGAGCCCCTTGTCCATCTTCATGATCATCATGCCGGTCTCCGCATCGCCGGCCATGATGGCGCGCTGGATGGGCGCCGCCCCGCGCCAGCGCGGCAGAAGCGACGCATGGCCGTTATAGGCGCCGAGCCGCGTTCCGGTCAGTATCGCCTCCGGCAGGAGAAGCCCGTAGGCGACCACCACGGCGACATCGGCATTAAGCCCGCGGAACGCCGCGCGATCCTCCTCCTGCCTGAAATTGACCGGCGTGCGGACCTGAAGACCGAGAAGCTCCGCCGCCTGATGCACCGGCGACTTGACTTCCGCGAGGCCGCGCCGGCCCGCCGCGCGCGGCGGCTGCGTGTAGACGGCGGCGATCTCGTGCCCGGCCTCCACCAGCGCCCGCAAGGTCGGCACGGAGAAATCCGGCGTTCCCATGAAGATAATCCTGAGCGCCATGCTGTCTCCTTTCGCGATGGTGAGCGGCCCGGGGCAAAAACCAGGGCCTACATCTTCTGCTGGCGCGATGCCTTGGTGAAGCGCTTGATCACCCTGTCGCGCTTCAGCCGCGAGAGATAGTCGATGAACAGCGCGCCATCGAGATGATCGATCTCGTGCTGCAGGCAGGTGGAAAGCAGGCCGTCGGCGTCGATCTCCTGCTCCTTGCCGTCAAGATCGGTATAGCGCACCTTCACGCGCGCCGGGCGCTCGACCTCGGCGAAGAATTCGGGAATCGACAGGCAGCCTTCCTCATAGACCGAGCGTTCGTCGGAGGCGGTCAGGATGGTGGGGTTGATGACGACAAGCGGGTTCTTCTTCCGCTCTCCTTCGTCTTCGCCCTCTTCCTCATCCCTGCTGGCGACATCGACCACAAGCATGCGGCGCGGCACGCCGACCTGTATGGCGGCAAGCCCGATGCCGGGCGCCTCATACATCGTTTCCAGCATGTCGGCGGCGAGTTTCTTCAGGTCGTCGTCTATGCGTTCGACCGGTTCGGAGACCTTGCGCAGCAGCGGGTCCGGCAGAATTATCAAAGGCATCGTTGTCATGGGGCTCTGATAGCGCATGTTGGCGAAAGAGGAAACGGTTTCGTTCCACCGCACGCCCTTCGCGCGGTTCAGCGGCGGACAAAATAACAATGTTCTTGTTTTGATCTTTCTCCCAGATAATTCTATGCTGGTCCCGATTCAAGAGAGGGCGCCTGATGGACAGACTGATGAATGCAATCGCGGCGGCGGACCCGGTCATTGTTCTGGCCGGGGCTGTGGCCCTGCTGCTCGCCGGAGCGGCGCTCACGCTGGCGCTCAGATCCGGCTCGAGCCGACGCTCGGCCGCGCTTGAGCGCGAATTGCACAATCTGGTTCGTGCGCAAACGGAAATGCAGGGACGGATGGCGACGATGGCGGAACTGTTCGGCAGCCGCCAGTCGGAGCTCAACGCCGCGCTCGGCTCCCGTCTCGACGGCCTCTCGCAGCGCATCGGATCGACGCTGCACCAGCAGCACCAGACGACGCATGAAAACCTGCGCCGGCTGCAGGAGCGGCTTGCCGTGATCGACGCCGCGCAAAACAATATCCAGTCGCTCGCCAAGGACGTGGTCGGCCTGCAGGCGATCCTCTCCAACAAGCAGACGCGCGGCGCTTTCGGCCAGGGGCG
>NZ_CFHTCS010000239.1:0-6822 GCF_984369615.1 Martelella sp.
GGATTTCAAGCGCCCGGGCCCGGTTGGGAAGCCGGCGGATGAAGCCGCGTTCCTCAAGCGCCGTGATCAGGCGGTGGATGCCCGACTTCGACGCCAGATCAAGCGCCTCCTTCATCTCATCGAAGGACGGGGGAATGCCTGTCTCCTTCATCCGTTCGTGGATGAAATAAAGCAGTTCCTGTTGCTTGCGCGTCAGCATCGTCAACCCCTTGCCTTCGAAACAAATACAGAACGTTTATATCTGTTCTCACTGTGTTCCGCAAGGCGAAAGAGTCCATCTCTCAAAAACCGGCCGCCGAACAGCCGGATGGTCACGCGTCAAAATACCGCGTTACCGTCGCTCGCCGCGATTAATGGTTCATTGCTATCTGAATTTGGTGAGCGCGCAGGGGTTCGAACCCTGGACCTACTGATTAAAAGTCAGTTGCTCTACCGGCTGAGCTACGCGCTCCCTCGACCGGCGCCTGTGCAAAGGGCCAGCGGAAAGTGGGCGGAACATAGAAAGGGTCTTTGCGAAGGTCAACCCGGAAATTCGGCTTGTAACGACAATTCAGCGTCACGGAAACTTTGCCGAAAGGTGATTGGAATTGATCGGCGCTCTGGTTTATGAAGCCGGCGGGTCCCGCGTCGCCTGTGTTGCTGATTAAACGATGCGCGCCGGCGCCTGGCGACCGCTTCCGCGCAGGTCAGGGACCGGAGGTGAGGCGGGAACATGGCAGCAAAATTAAACAAGGTCTTGGAACATTCTTCTGAAGCTGTTTCGTAGAATTTCTCTGGCTGGCAAACGGGAGAATACCTGGTGTCGATTGGTGATATCTCGCTGTGGACCGCGCTATTCGCCGGCGCGCTGTCCTTTCTGTCTCCCTGCGTGCTGCCGCTGGTGCCGCCCTATCTGTGCTACATGGCCGGGATCTCGATCGACCAGTTCAAGGGGGATACGAAGGTCCGGCCGGCCAGCGTTCTCCTGCCGGCGCTGTTCTTCACCCTCGGCTTCGCGACGGTTTTCGTGGCGCTCGGCGCAGGGGCATCGTCGATCGGCCAGTTGCTGCGGCAATATATGGATATCCTCGCCAAGGTCGGCGGCGTGATCATCATCATCATGGGGCTGAATTTCCTCGGCGTGCTGAAAATCCCGTTCCTGTCGCGCGAGGCGCGGTTTCACGGCGGCGGAAAGCCGGCAAGCGTTTCCGGCGCCTATGTGATGGGGCTTGCCTTCGCCTTTGGCTGGACGCCGTGCATCGGCCCCGTTCTGGGCGCCATCCTCGCCGTGGCGGCGACAAAGGCGACGGTGGCCAACGGCGCTGTGCTGCTGGCCATCTATTCGCTTGGCCTTGCCGTGCCCTTCTGGATCGCCGCGCTGTTCTCGGGCGCCTTCATGCGCTTCCTCTCGCGCTTCCGAAGACATCTGGGCGCGGTGGAAAAAACCATGGGCGCGCTGCTGATTCTCACCGGGCTCGCCTTTCTTTTCGGCTTCATTGCGGATATGGCGATCTGGTTCCAGCAGACCTTCCCCGTTCTTTCCCAAATCGGCTAGGGCCTGCGAAACCCGGGGTTTCGCGCAATGTCAGGCATTTTCCAGCTTCTCTTTCCGTTCTTCGGGCTGATCGCCGTCGGCTTCATCGCCGCCAGGATCATCCGGCAGCCTGAGGCGGGCCTCGTCTGGCTCAATGTCTTCATCGTCTATGCGGCGCTGCCGGCGCTGTTTTTCAAGCTCGTTTCGAACACGCCGTTCGATCAGCTCGCCCGGCTCGATTTCATTTCGGTCGACCTGACGGCGACCTATTGCGTGTTCCTGGCGCTCTTTGCCGCCGGCTATTTCTGGAAACGCAACGGCGTGCGCGAAAGCACGATCCAGGCCTTTGCCGGTTCCTACGGCAATATCGGCTATATGGGACCTGGGCTTGCACTTCTGGCTTTGGGAGAGGCGGCGGCCGTGCCGGTGGCGTTGATCGTCTGTTTCGAAAACGCCCTGCATTTCATCGTGGCGCCGACGGTGATGGCGGTGGCTGAAGGCGGGACCGTGCGCAAGAGCGCGCTTGCCCGCCAGGTGCTGGCAAAGGCGCTGCTGCATCCCTTCATCATTGCCACCGCGCTCGGCTTTGCGGTTGCGGCGACAGGCGCCCCCGTGCCGGAAGCCGTCGACAGACTGGTCGACTATCTGGCGCAGGCCGCCGCGCCCTGCGCGCTCTTCGCCATGGGGGTGACGCTTGCTCTCAGGCCGGTGAAACGGGTGCCGGCGGAGATCGGCTATATCGTGCCCGCCAAGCTCGTCCTTCACCCGCTTCTGGTCTATGCCTTCATGATGATCCATGGCGGCTTCGATCCGGTCTGGGTCGAGGCGGCGGTGCTGCTGGCGGCGCTGCCCACGGCCACCAATGTTTTCGTCATCGCCCAGCAATACGGCATCTGGTACGAGCGCGCCTCGGCGACGATCCTGATCACCACCGTCTGCTCGGCCACCACGCTTGCCGTGCTCCTGGCGCTGATCGACGGGAGCGTGATCCCGCTTTAACCTGCAAAGAGCGCCTTGACGCCCCTGAGCGGCTCCACGCCTTCGCGCATGGCGAACTGGCGCAGCGGCGGCACGGCCGACAGCATGTAAAGTCCGGCCGAACGGGCAAGTTGGGCGGGAATGAAATCGGCGAGCAGCGAACGGTTCAGCAAATCGACGCTCGCCGTCCTGCTCCAGACGTCCGAGCGACGCATGAAATCATAGCGCTCGCCGGTCCGCGACGAGATCTTCGAGCCGTCGATGCCGTCCAGCATTCGGGCAAGGCGCATGATATCACGCAGCGAAAGATTGAGGCCCTGCGCGCCGATCGGCGGAAAGGCATGGGCGGCCTCGCCGACAAGCACCATCCGGCCCTTGCCGAAGCGGTTCGCCACCATCGAGGAGAGCGGCCATTTCTGCACCGGTCCCTCGACCGAAACGCTCCCGAGCAGCGACTGCATGCGCTCCTCGATGGCGGCGGCGATCTCTTCTTCCGGCCGCGCGGCCATGGCCTCCGCAGCGGGGGTGTCCATCACCCAGACAAGGCTGGAGCGGTGCCTGTCCGGCAGCGGCACCTGGGTGAAGGGGCCGCCGCGGGTGTGAAACTCCGTCGAGATATCGTCATGGGCAAGCGCATGAGCGAAATTGAGCACGACGGCCGACTGTTTGTAGGACCATTGCCTGACGGAAATGCCGGCGCTTTCGCGCACCTTCGAACGCCGACCGTCAGAGCCGACCACGAGATCGGCTGAAATCGCTTCGCCGTCGGCAAGCGTCAGCGAAACCGCGTCCTTGCCGGCAAGGATCGTCTCGGCGCTGCTTTCGAGATGGGCGATGTTGGGTTCGCCCCGCACCGCATCCGCAAGTCTGGCGACGAGAACCCTGTTGGGAATATTGTAGCCGAAAGCCTCAAGATCGATCTCGGCGGAACGGAAGGCGACCGTTGGCGCGCGCACAAGCCGGCCCGTGCCGTCGATGATGCGCATGGTTTTCAGGGGCGCCGCCTCCGGCTTGATCGCCTGCCAGAGGCCAAGGCGGGTCAGAAGCGCGATCGAGTGATCCATCAGCGCCGTGGTGCGGTGGTCGCTCACCCTCGGCGCAGGCGCGACAAGCGCGACCTTTCGTCCGGCACGGGCAAGCGCGAGTGCGGAAATCATTCCGGCAGGTCCGCCGCCGACAACGGCAATCTCATAATCCGACATCTGAAAAACCTCGTCTCAACCGGGAAACGTTTGCATCCGATATAATGCGGCTTTCCCGGTTTTGCCGCGAAAAATTATGGAAAAACATGTTTTTTTTGTACCTCGGGCCGGTTCTGGTGCATTGTGGGGGTATTGAGGCCACAGGGCCGTTTCAGGCCGGAACGTGACGGAAATCGAATGGGTTTATTCAGTCAGCGCAGAGTTCCTTACGCGGAGATCCGGGCGTTTTCCGTCCATATCCTGACGGCATCGGGCTCGTTTCTGGCTTTCCTCGGGGTGGTCGCAGCCGCCGAGGGGCGATTCGTTGCCATGTTCTGGTGGCTCGGCGCGGCGCTTCTGGTCGACGGCATCGACGGGCCGATCGCGCGGCGCCTCAAGGTCAGCGAGGTGCTGCCCAGCTGGTCGGGCGTCATGCTCGACAACATCATCGACTATGTTACCTATGTGCTGCTGCCGGCCTTTGCGCTCTACCAGTCGCATATGATCGGCGAGCCGCTGTCCTTCGTCGCCGCCGCGCTGATCGTCGTTTCCAGCGCGATCTATTACGCAGACAGCGGCATGAAGACCGACGAGAATTTCTTCTCCGGCTTCCCCGTGGTCTGGAACATGGTGGTGTTCTCCTTCTTCGTGATCGAGCCGTCCTCGCTGCTCGCAATGGCGATCGTTCTGGTCTCGGTCGCGCTCACCTTCGCGCCGGTCAACTTCCTGCATCCGGTCCGGGTCAAGCGGTTGCGGCCGCTCAATCTCGGCGTCTTTGCGGTCTGGTGCATCACCGGCTTCATCGCGCTTCTTGCCCGTTTCGATGCGCCGGTGTTGATCGAAGCGCTGTTCGTCGCAAGCGGCGTGTATCTTTATCTCATCGGGATGGTGCTTCAGTTTCTGCCGAAGCTCGGCTCGCGGGCGGCCGAGACACGGGCCGAGTTTTGACGGAGGCTGCCACTCGGTTGAATAAAGTCGTTGGGAAATCGGCAAAAGTCATTGCGTTTCAATGAGGGTTCGTGCTTCATTTGTACGCAGTACGGGGGAAGTTCTATTTTTTAATCAATTTCCGGGGCTTGATGCGTGCGGCAGGACCGGTATGCGTTTTCGGGTGAAGACCGGAGGGCAGTTTGAACCAAAACGATAATCAGGCGGGCGGACCGCTGCTGTCCGTCCGGGGTCTGACGAAATATTTCGGCACTTTCGCCGCCTGCGACGGTATCGATCTCACCATCGACAAGGGCGAAATCCACGCTTTGCTCGGCGAGAACGGCGCCGGCAAATCCACATTGGTCAAGATGCTGTTCGGCGTGCTGGAGCCGTCCGAAGGCGAAATCCTGTGGGAGGGCAAGCCACAGCGCATTGAGGCGCCGGCTGCCGCCCGCAGGATCGGCATCGGCATGGTGTTCCAGCATTTTTCGCTGTTCGAGGCGCTGACGGTCGCCGAGAATATCGCGCTATCGCTCGATCCGGGCATTTCCCTTGCGAAGATCGCGGAAGAGTCACGCAGGCTTTCGGTCGAATACGGCTTGCCGCTCGACCCGCGCGCCCATGTCGCCGATCTCTCGGTCGGCGAGCGCCAGCGCATTGAGATCGTGCGGGCGCTGTTGCAGAACCCGAGCCTGATCATCCTCGACGAGCCGACATCGGTTCTGACCCCGCAGGAAGCCGACCGGCTGTTCGAGACGCTTGCCAAGCTGAAGGCGGAAGGGCGCTCGGTTCTCTATATCTCTCACAGGCTGGAAGAGGTGCAACGCATCTGCGACAAGGCGACCGTGCTGCGCCACGGCAAGGTGACGGGCGACTGCAACCCGCGCAATGAGACTGCATCGTCGCTGGCGCGGATGATGGTCGGCGGCGAAGTGTCCGAGATCACCCGGCCGGAGGCGATCAAGGCCGGCAAGGTTCTGCTTGAGGCGAAGGGGCTGAACGCGCCGGCGCGCACGCCGTTTTCCACCGCGCTCAAGGATATCTATCTCGAGGTGAAGGCCGGCGAGATCCTGGCCATTGCGGGGGTGGCCGGCAATGGCCAGTCGGAGCTGTTCGACGCGCTTTCCGGCGAATATCCGGTTGACGACAACATCTCCGTCCAGATCGACGGCCAGCCCGTCGGCGCCAAGGGCATCAATGCCCGGCGCAAGCTCGGCGCGGGGTTCGTTCCCGAGGAGCGCCACGGCCATGCCGCGGTGACCGGCATGACGCTTTCCGAAAACCTGATTCTGGCGCGCAACCAGGCCGAATCGGAGACCTTTCTGGCCGGCGGTCCGCTGAGGGTCATCCGCCGCGCCGTCGCCCGCGCGCGCACTGGCGAGATCGCCGGCTTCATGGATGTGCGCAAGAGCGGCGAGAACCCGGCGGCCGGCTCGCTTTCGGGCGGCAATCTGCAGAAGTTCATCGTTGGGCGCGAGCTCGACCGCAAGCCCAAGGTCATCATCGTCAACCAGCCGACCTGGGGCGTGGATGCCGGCGCTGCGGCCCATATCCGCCAGTCGCTCGTCGACCTTGCCAAATCGGGCTCTGCCGTTCTGGTGATTTCGCAGGATCTTGACGAGATTTTCGAGATCGCGACAAGGATCGCGGTCATCTCCGAGGGCCGGCTTTCGGACAGCCATCCGGCCGAAACGATGACGCGAGAGCGGATCGGGCTGTTGATGGGCGGTATCCATGGCGAGGATGCGGGCAAGGACGTGGAGACCGCCGATGCGCATTGAACTTGAACGGCGCGCCGACAGTTCGCCGCTGTTTTCGCTGCTCTCGCCGCTGATCGCGTTCGGCCTGACGGTGTTCTTCGGCGCGATCATGTTCGCGCTTTTGGGCAAGGACCCGATGGAGGCGCTCTACAGCTTCTTCATCGAACCGCTCACCGACATCTGGTCGCTGCACGAACTGATGATCAAGGCCGCGCCGCTGATCATGATCGCGGTCGGGCTGACGGTTTGCTACCGATCCAACATCTGGAATATCGGCGCGGAGGGCCAGTTCACCGTCGGCGCCATCGTCGGCTCCATCGTGCCGGTCTATTTCTACGAATGGTCGTCGCCGCTGCTGCTGCCGATCATGCTGGTGATGGGCGCCGTCGGCGGCGCGCTCTATGCCGGCATTCCGGCGCTGTTGAAGAACTACTTCAACACCAACGAGATCCTGACGTCG
>NZ_CFHTCS010000240.1:0-6779 GCF_984369615.1 Martelella sp.
CGATTCCGATTTTCGGGCCGATGCTGTAGGCTTTCGACATGCCGGGCCGATCCCTTCGGCCGGCCCGGCATGTGCCCAACCGCGCTCCGTAACCGGCATGTTGTCGTCCAGGCGAGAACCAAAGGCCTATGGCGCTTCCCGGCGGTTCCTCTCACCCGTCCTTCACCGTCTTCAGAACCTGCATCGGTCCATCGGAGAGACACTGCGAACCCGGTCCCGGCCATGACCGCGCCTGGGATGCAGCCTCCACCGATCCGCCTGATCTTCTGGTCTTCGGCGACGAACTCCCCGGTTTCGTCGAGGCGCCGAGGCGGGTCAGTTCTTCGGTAAGCGCGGGGGACCTGTTCCGCTGCGGTTCCCCGAGACTTCTGGGTTCCAAGGGGCCCGGCAGTGTTGTCGCTCAAGGCTTTACACCTGTTCGGGCACTGCTATTTTGGGCGGGGAACACGCGAAACGTAGCAGACGATGATTACCGACGCCGATGATTTCTTCACCAAGGGCTGCGGTCGATGCGCGCGCTTCGACACACCGGACTGCTCGACCCGTCAATGGATCGACGGCCTCAATAACCTGCGTCGCATCTGCCGCGACATGGGGCTGGAAGAGACCGTGAAGTGGGCCCACCCCACCTACATGCATGCAGGTCGCAACATCGCGATCTTCGGCGCGTTCCGTGGCGACTTCCGGCTGAGCTTCATGAACGCAAGCCTCCTGAACGACACAGAAGGTGTGCTCGAGCCGCAAGGGCCGAACAGCCGCACGCCGGGAGTGATCCGCTTCACCGATGTGGCGCAGGTCGGCGGGATGGAACCGGTGATCCGGGCTTATCTGCGGCAATTGATGGATCATGCCGAAGCGGGCAGGAAACCGCCGAAGGCTCACGCCGAGATCGAGATGCCCGATGAGCTGGCCGAGGCTTTGGATGCCGATCCGGAACTGGCCGAAGCGTTTCACGCGCTGCCCCCCGGGCGACAAAGAAGCTATATGTTCAACCTCAACCAGGCCAGAAAATCGACGACCCGCGTCGCCCGTATCGAGAAGTTCCGCGACAGGATCATCGCCGGAAAAGGCGCGATGGAGCGCTAGAGCGCCGGACCGACCCGGCATCGTCTCACCGTTTCTCGATGATCCTGACGCCGGGCGGGCTTCCGGAACCATCAATGCCCCTCAGCGCTCCTCATGGAAAGGTGAATTTGAAATTGTGGCAGGACGCGCAGTAGTTTTCCTGCGGCGCGTGCTGCAGATGGCACAAGGAACATTCGGCGAAGGGAGCGCCGTGCGGCGAGCTGTGCGGGTTGGTCGGGGACGCGTCGGCGGATCTTGCGCCAAGCGCTTCCAGCGGCCCGTGACAGTCGAGACAGACCCGTGTTTCCGGCTCTTCCGGCGCCTCGGCATTCTCATGGCATGTCGCGCATTCCAGCCCCGAAAGGTAATGGGTGTGGTCAAGGTGGAGCCTTCCCTCCAGGGCAAGCGGCGTTCCCGGAACATGGCAGTCCCGGCACCCGTTCATCGTCATCCCTTCGACAGCAGGGTGGGCATCGGGAAGAACGGCTCCGTCGACATGGCAGGCGCCGCAGGCGGAAGGCGTCACGGCATCGGCGACGGTCGCGCTCGTCTTGATGCCGGCGGCGCGCCCCACATCACGCAAATACCCTGAAGACTGAAACAGAAGGGCGTGTCGCCGGTCCTCCCCGAAGGCGGCATTCAGCGCCTGCAACTGGCAGATGCTGCGCTCGACCGAGGACATATTCTCCGACGCCGGATCCTGGGAGACCGCCGTTTCAAGGGTCGAACACGCGATATCCTGCGCGCCGGATGCCGGCGGCGCTGCTGCGGACGCCCAGATAGCCGCCGCTGCCCAAAACACAAGGGCAGCCGCTTGGCCTATGCTTGCCTGTTTCATCTCGCGAAGCTCCCTTTGAAATACCGATGCGACGCGCAACCCTGCGCCGCATCGCGTTTGGGCACCGCGCCTCCATCCGAAAACCGGAGGCGCCGGAAGGAGCGGCGCCAGAGCGCCAACCTGTGGAATCGACACATCGCGCTTTCCGAAAATCGATTCCGATCTTCGGGCCGATGCGCTAATCCCAGCGCGGTGCGGCCGCGGCATTGCGCCCGGCGATCCGGCCGAACACGAGGCAGTCCGCATAGGCGCAGGAGCCGAGGCGCGAGGCCCCGTGCACGCCGCCGGCAACCTCCCCGGCGGCATAAAGACCGGCAATCGGCGCGCCCGAACGGATGTCGAGCGCCTGCGCATCGGCATTGATCGCGCAGCCGCCCATCGTGTGGTGAATTTTCGGCGACAGCCTGACCACATAGAAGGGCGGCGTAGCCACCGTTCCGATATCGGCCGGCAGGTAGCGCCCGAACGCCCTGTCGGCGCCGGCATCGAGATCGCGGTTGAAGGCGCCGATCGTCTCCAGCAAGGGCTCCAGCGGGATCTGATGCGCGTCTGCGATCGCCTCGAGGCTGGCATATTCCCTGACGACGCCGGCGCTCATCATGCTCGCGAGATCTTCCGTGTCACCGCCGGTTGCCCTGGCATAGCCCGCAGCATCGGCGATGGCGATCGTCTTGTTGCCCGCCGCGAGAATGGCGTCGGCGCGCGTCTTGCGGTCGGCGTTCTCGTTGACGAACCGCTTGCCGGTCAGCGTGTCGATCCAGAGCCCGTAGGAGGCAGTGACCTCCTGCACGAAGTGCGGCGCTCGGCCGAAACCGCGCTCGTCGGGACTGGCCCAGGGGCCAAGCTGGATCCATGACGGCTGCACCAGGATGCAACCGATGCTGAGCGCCTCGCGCAGCGCTTCTGCGGTTGCGCCCGGCTGGTTGGTCGTATCGAGATCTCCGCCGAGACGGGGATCCTGCAGCGCCCGGAAAGCCGGATCGGCGCCGAACCCGCCCGTTGCCAGAACGACGGCGCGGCTGGCCCTGATGGTCATCGGCGTTCCGCTTTCAAGATCGGGATGCCTGAAATTGCGGTGCACCAGAACGCCTTTCACACGCCCGTCTTCATCGCGGATGATGCGCTTGAGAAGCATGCGCATGCGCGGCTCGACTCCCAGTTCCTTCAGCTTTTGCAGCTGCGGCACGATGATGCCCGAGCCGCTTTCCGCCTCCAGTCCGTAGGAACGCGGCACCGAGTGGCCGCCCATGTGCACAAGCCCGGCATACCGGACGCCCAGCTCATCGATCGTCCACTGCACCGTTTCCATCGATTTTTCGGCGACGGTTCTGGCAAGTTCGGGCTGGTTGAGCCGCAAGCCGGCTCTGAGCATGTCCTCGTAAAGGCTCTGCGGCGAATCTTCGATCCCCCGCTCTGCCTGGAGCGGCGATCCCGCCGCGGCGATCACGCCGCCGCTGATGATCGAGTTGCCGCCGGGCGTGCGCATTTTCTCGAGCAGTGCGACGGATGCCCCCGCCTTGGCGGCCTCATAGGCGGCGGCCAATCCGGCAAATCCGGTCCCCACCACAACGACATCGACAGTCTCATCCCATTCGGCGGGAAGTTCGCCTGTTTGCGCAAATGCTCCGGAAGCGGAAAGCGCAAGACCGCCGAGAACGGTCGATGCACCGGCGCCGAGCATCTGCCTGCGGCTCAGCCCGCGGGGATCGTCTCTGGACTTCTCCATGGTGACCTCCTCTGTCATCCGCTGAACACGCGTCGCAGAGACCGCAGGTCGGGCAGTCGGGCGACGGCCATTCAACAGAGCCATTCTCCGCAGGCCAATCGCGGGCCGCATTGATCCCTGTCAACGGACCATGTCAAAGCCGTCTCATGGCCGCCGGCTTCAGCACGGGCGGAGGCCCGACCGGGCAGGACATCGGACAACTGGACGCATCTTGCGGCAACGGGGACGGCTTGACTTGCGGACAGTTCGGGGACACATCCTTGCTCATGATCAACACGCGTCTCCATCTCCGCTCTCATCGGGTGTGCCTCATCGCAGGCAGATAGCCCCCGGCCTGGTCGCGTCGCGCCCCGGCCGCGGGGCATAGGCAGTTTGCCACCGGGCGTTTGAGACGGCGCCTGTCAAGCGACACGAAAATCCCCATACAGAGAAAACAACGCCCGCGCGCGGCGTTCATTGTGCTGCTCATCCCAGCAAGGAGACGGACTATGCCTTCCAACCACAAGAAACAACGCAAACCCGCGATTGTCCTGACGCAAACCGACCACAAGCGGCTTTCGCTTCTCGCCGAACAGTTTGACGACAAACATGCCGATCTGGCCGACGTCCTGTTTACCGAACTCGAGCGCGCCCGCATCGTGGCGGACGAACGCATAGCCGACGATGTCGTGCACATGGGAACGACCGTTCGCTTCACCACCGACCTCGGAGAGGACCGACAGGTAACGCTCGTCTACCCGGGAAAGGCCGATATCGCGGAGGGCCGGGTTTCCATCCTGACGCCGATCGGCGCGGCGCTGATCGGCCTGAAGGTCGGACACGCGATCGACTGGACCACACGGGACGGCCGGATATGCCGCCTGACGGTGGAAGCCGTGAGCCAGCCGCGCGCCCGGACAGACGGTTAGGCGCTTCGCATTCTTTCGGACGCCAAAAACAGCCGTAACATATTGAGTATCTTTACGCCTTCAGGAAAAACCGTTGTCGCCTAAGAGCGTGACGTCGGACGGGAAGATATTCATCCTGTCCGCCAACGCCGCTCCCGACGAGACCCGCAGCGGCGTAGAAACTCTGGACGGCCCGATACCGGACGCGCTCGGCATGGCCGCGTCCATCGGCATGTCTGTCGGGTCCGGCGAACCCGTTGCCATCCACTTCACGGGGCGCACAGCAGGAGCAACACGCCGCGGGTCAAGCTCTTGTCCCGCCATTGCCGCGCCAGGGCCGACGGCAGCCTGCCGCAGGGTGTGTTGTGAGACACATGCTCGTTTCTCGATGTGTTTCCTTGGTGAAGCTGATCGTCTACTGTTTGCGGCGAAACAAAGGGGGCTGGAGGAGAGCATTGCACGTCGGCCCAGGTTCCAAGTCCTCGGAAAAGAAAATGGGAGATCCGATGAAATACGCTCTTGCAGCAATCGCCATTCTGGCCGCAACGTCAGCCTCTGCCAACGACCCGCTTCTGGAAGACGCGATCGAATTCACAGGGCAGATTTTCCACCTCGACACCGGCGTCCCGGGTCTCGTCATCGCCGCCGTGCGGGGTGACGAGAGCGCCGTTTTCGGCTTCGGCGAAGTTGCCAGGGGCAGCGGCCTGGAGCCGGATGCCGACACGGTGATCGGGGTCGGGTCCGTGACCAAGACCTTCACGGGACTGTCGCTTGCATCGCTCGCAGCACAGGGCGTCGTTTCCCTCACCGATCCCGTCGGGCCGCATGCCGGGGTGGTCGACGCCCTGCCCGAAGAAGACGGACGGCAGATCCGTCTGATCGATCTTGCCACGCATTCAAGCGGCCTGCCGCGCGAACTCGCGCCTGTCGAGGGCGTCGAAAAATACAGCGATGCCTCTTTCGCGGCCAACCTTTCCGATGGCCCCTTGCTCTTCGCCCCGGCAAGCGGCGTCCTTTACTCGAATGTCGGCTTCGATGTCCTCGCCATGTCGCTTTCCGACATCGCCGGCGCGCCCTATGCGGACCTGCTGAAATCCGACGTTCTCGATCGCATCGGCCTGATGTCCACCAGCTATGAACGCCCCCAGGGCGCAAACGCCATGGCCGGCTACGACTGGAACGGCAATGAAATCGATCCGGGCGACCCTATCGAAAACCGCGAGGGCGCGTCCGGCCTTTATACGACCGCAAACGACATGCTGCAGTATCTGCGCTGGAACCTTGACCGCTTCGGCGAGAAGGATGCGGAAGTGCGCGCCCTGAGCCACGCGGCGTGGTTGATCCGTGACGGTCTGGATCCGGTCTCCGGGATGGATGAGTCCGGCCACATGAACGCGATGGGGCTCGGATGGGTCATCATGATGCCCGAAGGCGACCGGCCGCTGATCATCCAGAAAGCCGGAGGCACCAACGGCGTCTTCAGCTATCTCGCCTTCGCGCCGTCGCGCGGCGTCGGGGTTTTCATGGCCATCAACCAGTTCAACTTCTCGGCCGGCACGGAAATGGCGCAGGTCGTCAATGGTCTGATCGCGTCGCTCGCGCCGCGCTGACCGGCGTCGCGCCGGCCTGCCGCCTCCGGGCCGCCAGGCGGTCATGGATGGCGGCGGCCAAGGGCGCCCTCGCCTTACGGTCCCGCCATCCAGCGGCAGGCAGAGCAATTTCGCCGGCCCCCGCTGCGCCGGCCCAAGAGGGCCGGCCGTTCCGAGAGCGCCGTGCGACCATTCGGACGCACAACGGACGCTCTATTCTGTTGAATCTACGCCTCGCCGAACGGTCGTTGCTAAAGCCAGGCCGATTGCCCGCTCGTATCCGAGGGCCCTTCGGTGATGCCCTTGATCAGCACGCGCCGCGAACTCTCCAGATGGCCATGCATGGTCTTGCGCGCAGCCTCAGCGGATCCCTCGACAATCGACCGGTAGACGTCCGCGTGGCCGATGAAATCGGGCCCGTAAAACTCCGGGTGGCTGGCTTCGATGTGATAGAAGCGCTCGAATTCGCGGAGAACGCCGACGATGCAGCGGTGGAGCCTTTCATTGCCCGAGGCGATGGCGATGACTTCGTGAAAGGCGTTGTCGATCCGGATCATGCGGGCGATTTCGCAGGCGTCGGGCTTCATCTGCGGGGGCGTAAGGGCGCTGGCTTCGAGCAGTTCCTCAAGCTCGCCTGACTGCCGCGCCGAGATATGCGCGGCCGCAAGCGCCGC
>NZ_CFHTCS010000241.1:0-6778 GCF_984369615.1 Martelella sp.
TCGACGCGCGCATCGCGCACAACACCGCGCGCAACGACGAGCAGACGCGTGCCGGGTGGGGGGTGCACCCGCGCGGCCGACAGCCAGGTCTGAACGGCGGCGTCAATCAGGTCCGGATTCTTGCGCCAGGTGCAAAGCGCGCCCAGTTCGCCGCCGACGGTGACCTTGACGCCGGTGCGACCGGACTGCTTGAGCGCCCGCAGAACACCCATTTCAGCCGCGGACTGGACGGCGATGGCATCAAGCTTGCCCGGATGGGTTGCCAGCCATTTCTGCACTTCTCCCTGGGCGATCTGGTCGGTCCACATGCCGGCGACCGAGCCGACGATCTTGATGCCCGGCGCGGTGGCAAGCCCCGCTTTCACGCCGCGATCCTGACTGTCGGAACCGGACGTGCCGGGGATGCCCTCGACGACCAGGACATTGCCCTCTCCGCCCAGTTCCTCTGCCAGACGCTTGCCGATCTCGAAGCCCGCAACCTGATAGTTGACCGAGGAATTCATTGCCGACGGGGCTGTCAGATAGCCCGTCATGGAGAACACCGGCACGCCCTTGTCATAGGCATATTGTACGGTCTGGTTGAGCGCGGTGGGATTGGAGCAGCACACGAAAATGGCGTCGACGCCCTGGTCGACAAGCTGGCGCATCTGCTGGATCTGCGTCGAGTCATTCAGGTTGGATTGCGTGATCACGACATCGCTGATCAGGCCGAGTTCCTTCCATTTCGGAATGATCTCGTTCTGGAGTTCGTCCATCGCCCCGGCACGCCACGTGTTGCCGGCATAAGACGACGCATAGCCGATTTTCCACGGCGGCGGGTTCTTCGCCTTGAAATCCTGCAGCGGGCTTGCGGCCACCGGCTGCGCCGGGTCCAGCATGTCGGGATTGTACAGGCGTTTGGCGACATCCGGATTGATAGAATCGACGCCGCCGGCATGTGCAAAAGCCGCACAGGACGCGGCCATGCCAACGGCGATTGCCAGGGTTCTCAAAAAAGTCATTGGTTCCTCCTCTTCGATAGCACAGACCACCTGTGCGGCAGTTCAACGGAAACAGACCGGCCCTTCCTTACTGGCCGCCGGCCGCGGCCTTGCAATCACTCCCGCCGGGCCTCAGCCCGGAAGTCTCTCAGTCATAGAAGTCGTGCGGCGCCTTCAAAAAGGTCTGCCAGTTGTCGGGGTCGTGTCCCGTAACCACCATCGCATTCGTGTCGCTCGCGATCCGGCGCAGTTTCGCCACGGAATTCGCGGCGTCGGCGGACGAATGGACAAGGCCGGGCAAGGCCTTGTTTTCCCAGTGGTCGAGCGTGTAGGCGGCATCGATCGTCAGCAACACCGGCCCGGTTTTCGGCAAGGTGATCAGAAAGGACTGATGCCCCGGCGCATGACCCGGCGTGAAGATCATGCGGACGGCGCCGTCGCCGAACAGATCGTAATTGTCGGTGTATTCCCCGCCGAGGAACTTCCAGTTGAGGCCGGGCCTGTCGAAGTCGGCGCGGATATAGGCGCCGCGGGCAAACCAGTGCGGGTTGAACGCATAGTCATATTCCACGCGCTGGCAGATGATCTGCGCGTTCGGAAAATGGCCGATTGCCCCGGTGTGGTCGAGATGGAGATGGGATTGCAGCACGTAGCGGACCGATCCGGGGTCGACGCCGACCGAGCGGCACTGATCGGCGCAGTTCTCCGAAACCTCCATGACCGGATCATAGGCGTCGACAACCGCCCCCCAATGCGCCCGCTTGTCGATCGCGGCCTCGATCGCATTGCCGCCGTCGATGACGATATTGCCTGCCGGATGCTTGATCAGAAACCACGGAACGGGAATGTCGAAATCGCTCTCCCCCTGGTTCATCTTGATGAATTTGAGCTTGGTCTTCAGAATTCCTGTCTGGAACATATGAAGCTCGATACCCGAGGAACTGCCGCCTCTGCGCCGCGAACGATCGGCCGCAGGCGCCCGGACGCCCGGACGCGGCGCAAGACTGCTGGCCGTTCCGCTTCCCGAAAGCGTTTCCGGCCGGGTTTCCCGACGCTGTCCCTTTTCGTCAAATTCAATGATCTTCATACGAATTTCCCCGACGCGATTTTCTGCTGGCTGCTGTGTCCCGGTGGTGCGCGCTTCATGTGCGTTCCTCGATGAGCCGCAGCGCTTCCTTCAAATACACGGCGAAAAGCGGATAGTTTTCCGACATCGGGAAATGCCCGATATCCTCCATCTCGATATAGATGCCGCCCGGTATCTGCCGCGCGGTGTTCTCCGTCGCATCAGGCGGTGTGAGATAGTCATAGGTGCCGGTCATCATGATCACCGGGCACTGACGGGTATCGATACCGCCAAGTTTGGTCCGCAGGTCATGGTCGACGGAGTAGAAATAGAGGTCGCCTTTGAAAACCTCGGACCCTTGCGTGTAGTAGTGCCAGGTGAGCCAGCGGTCCTTGTCCGGGCTTTGCGGCGCCATCAGGTCCCATACGCCGGAGGCGCAGACCTGGGCAGCGTTGGCATGCGGATGGCGCCACCAGTCGAGAAAGAAGCCGGGCGCATGCTCTGCGGCCTCAACCGGGATGACGGCGCGGAAACGGTCCGGGTGATGGAGCGCGAGCTGCAAGGCGATATTGCCGCCAAAGGAAGAGCCCATGAAGATCGGATTTTCCAGATCGAGCGCATCGCAGAACGCGGTAATGAAATTCATATAGTGCTCGGTCGTCAGCCGATATTCTTCCGTCCACCACTCCTTGTTGAGCGGCGGGTCGGACTTGCCGTGACGGGCAAGATCATAGGCAATCACATCGTAGTCGGCCGTGATTTCGCTATCTTCCAGAAGATCGCGCCATTGGTGGTTGTGGCAGCCGGCGGTATGCTGGCAGACAAGCGGCACGCCCTCGCCGTTGCGCAGGTAAAAGACCTTGTACTCGTAGCCGTCGACATCAATCGTGACATAACGTCCGATGACAGGCGAATGCTTGGCCATAAAGGGCTCCGTATGTTTCGAAAGCGCACCGGGCGCAACAACAGGGCGCGCGCCGGGCTCAGACCGGCACGCCGACTTTGCGAAGCAGTTCAAACTGAACGGTAAAATTGCGCAGGTTCTGCATGAGGACGAGAAGATTGCCCTCAAGCTTCAGGTCCCGCCGGAAGCTTGCCGACCAGATGCCGTGATACATCGGCTCCGGTATCGGCTTGGCAAATTCGCGCCACGTAGCAGGACCGGCGCGCAAGGCAAAGTCATAGGCATCCATCGGCGCGGGATCGATATTGATCTCGCTGACCTTGCCGTCGATCATGCGAATGATGACCTTCGCGGTGCCCATGTCCCAAAGGTAAGTACAGGTGAAATAGCGCGCCATCGCGCCGATCGTCCGATCGCCGTCAGACGCTTCCGCGAAGCGGATGGCCCAGTCTCTCTTGCTCATCACCATGCGCCCCCTCCCAAAAGCAACATAGCCTGCCCCGCGGGTCGTATCCCGACCCGATCACGATTATGAAATCAGTCCATAATCATGCCCACAGTTCGCTATAGTGAACTGTTTTCAGTAGACAGAACAATAATGATCTGTTCTGATGGTTGTCAAGAATGATTTGGAGCGAAACGGCATTTGATTGGCGATGGATCAAGAACAGACAAAACTGGTGCCCGCCGTGGAGCGGGCGACGCGCATACTCGATCTGGTGGCGAGAAACCGAAGCTATCCCAACCTGTCAGACCTCGCGCGCGAGCTTGGAATCGCGAAAAGCTCGGTTCATATGCTGTGCCGCACGCTTGTGGAACTGGGACTGCTGATCCGCCGCCCTGACCAGACCTACCAGCTCGGTCCCCATCTGATGCGCTGGTCGAACGCCTTTATGGAACAGTCCGACGTGGCCACCGAGTTCGCCTCGATCTGGGACAGGGAAACCGAGCTTCCGGGTGCAACAATTACGCTTACCGTTCTCGAAGGCAATGAGGTGGTCTACATCGCGGCGCGCAATTCGGACATCAGCCATTCGCTTGTCGATTTCCGCGCCGGCATGCGGCTTCCGGCAGCCTTTACCGCGACAGGAAAGGCCTTCCTGAGCCATATGAGCGATTTCGAAGTCAAGAGGATCTATGCGGACGGGCTGCCGCCGCCGCGTACGTCCTCCAGCGTCCAGACCGTTGAGCAGTTGCTCGCGGAACTGCGCGAGACGCGCGAAAGAGGCTACTCAGTCGACAACCAGCAAGTTGCCGAAGGCATTATCTGTTTTGGTGCGTCGGTTCTTGATTCACGCAACTTCCCGATCGCAGGGGTCGCCGTCAGTCTTCGGGCCGACGAACTCATCGACAGAGAACGCACCATCGCCAATGTAAGACGTATTGCAACGCGGCTATCCGCCCGCATGGGAGCCGATCTGGAACGGGCAGCGAGCCGGCGTACGAGGGTGGGCTAGCGCATCGGCCGGAAAATCGGAATTGAATTTCGGGAAACGCGATGCGTCGGTTCAATCGGTTGGAGCGGTCTTTGTGCGTCCGAATGGACAACCTCCTGAAAGCTCACATCTAGACGTGAGATCTCGACGGGTATTGCCGGTCAGGCCCCGGTCGGCGATGTCAGGTTGATCGGCCCGGGTGCGAGCCTGGAGCCTTTGAGCGACGCTAGCGCGGTTGCGCCTTTCATGGAGACGCGCAACCGCTCTATCTATTTGTTTGACGTATTTTCGCTTAACGTCAGATGTTTCCATCTGACTGCGAAATGCTCCAATCCTCACCATGAACAAGGGGCTTTGGACATATAATCACGAACGGCCCGACATGGGCATTTGCGGCATCCCACCCGCTCGGAAACTGAAAATGGCCGCGTGGTTTCTGCCACCGAACCCCGCTAAATTGAGGAGGCTTGCCATTCCCGTACGCGGAGCAGTCGGCTCATATGTTGTTGGCACGAGGTTTCGCCAACCCACTATGGGCCAAAGTAAAACAATTTTCGGTCATCAGGGAACAGAACCATAACGCCACCGAGAAATCCCTCGCCGACGATGACAATTCCTGTATCGTCAGTCATAGCTTGGGTGAATTTATTCCGAAAATTCAAATACTCTTTCTTGTCTCCCCTCTCAGGGAAGCACGATCTGCCAGAGAATATTTGATTTGATATATGCTCCCCAAGCCTTCTATCGCCCGCTATTTCAATGCTACTTGCAACATCAATGAGAGAAGCATCGGAAAAGTAAGCAAATTTCCCGTCCGGGAATACATAAGCGCCTATATTTTCCTCTTCTCTCTTTCTTCGAAGATATTTTAACGCGTTCTCTGACAATGTTATTAAGTGTCTATGGACTTCGTAATCGTCAGATATATCAATTTCAGCAGCGGTACACCTGAGAAATTCTCGGTGATAATATTCGATATTCTCAACCTTGATGCTCGCCGGAATATTTCTCCGAACTCGAAGTTCAAAAAAGTATTGATAGCTAAAATAAGCAAGGCAAGATATTAGTAAAGTAAAAATTAATTTAAATTTCACCTTATTGTCACCATTTATGTTATTTCCGAGATTTATATAGGATTAATTTCTGCTGATTCTTCACATGTGCCATCGATCAGTTCCCCCGCTTCGAATTGCCTGATGACGTCATCGGAAAAGCGCATCACTCGTTTTGGCACCGGGCGCCCATTCGGTAGCGTCTTGCGCGCTCCCGGACGGAGTATTGCGAGCTGCCCCCTCATACCGGTGAACAGATCCGGCCAGATCGACAACATTTCTTCCTGTTGCCGGCGCGAACGGAAGCGGTCGCGCTTTCCCGCGCAGTAGTCTTTCCAGCTTAGACCGGTCACATAACCTGAGCTTTTCTTCCCGAAACCCGTCGATCTGCGTAACCGGTATCGCCATTCGGCCAGGAAGTCTTGCCAGTTGAAGCCGGTCAGGTCCGTTGGCGCCCTGCTGTAATCCGTAGTGGCTCGGTAGTACGGCCCCTTCCCGACATACCGACCCCGAGCATCCTTGATCAGTTTCCCGTCCCGGTCGCGCGCATAGTGCGCGGAGCAATCGAAAACCGGCGTTCCGATAGCCGTGATTCTCAGAATGACGGTTCCCGTCCGCCGTCCTTCCTCCACGTCTTCGGGGAGCCTCTTGGGCGGCAACGGCCAGCACGCCTCTCCCAATTCATGGTCGATAAAGCCGATCTGAAATCCCTTGTAGCAGAACAGAAAGCTGCCATAGTCCTCTCGCCCGCCACCGCCATATGAGTGCATTGAAATTCCGGGATCCTCGGTGAGGACCGAGGTCTTCAGCCCGATCGTCGGCTCGCGTTTCACCAGCCAGTATTTCAGGCCACCCCGTGTCTCGAGCCAGGGCTCGCCTTCGGGAGGTGAAAGACGTTTTTCATAAGAGATTTCAATATCCTGCATGTCATTGAGGCACCGGGTTGCAAAGGTCAGCGCGATGAGCAGATGATCACACGATATTGACGCGTCATGCTCGGACGAATTGATTTTAAAGAAAGTTCCATAGGGCAACAGGAAGACGCTCAGCGCGGTGGATCACCTAAATCACTCTGTCTCAATGAATTGTCGCAACCATATATAGATGTCAATAGTTTTAACGCTATTTGGCGAAAAAGTCGAACCTTCGGTCAAGGTTCCCCAAAAATAACAGTAAGGTGTTGAAATAAAAGGCGATATCGTCCGACACGCAAACGCCGTTCTGTCCGATTTTCGGGATCAGCAAAATAAATTACTTACATCGCCTCGCGAGAAGTCGGTTTTTTGAATCCGACACCCGAATTTGGACTTCTATTTTTTCGGCCGCCGTCGCTTCCTCAA
>NZ_CFHTCS010000242.1:0-6777 GCF_984369615.1 Martelella sp.
CAGGACCTTCGACATCATCGGCTACATGGTGGCGACGCTGTTCGGTTTCGTGGCGGTGGTCTATCTCGTGGGGCTCTTGGGGCGAGACGGCGCACCGCTCAACGGCTCGCTGCAATATGCGCCGGCGCTGATCGCCATGGCGCTTGCCAGCGCGATCGCCGCTTATCGCGGTCATCCGGTGTGGCGCTATTTCGCCGGCGCCACTGCGATCTTCATCATGTCGCTGACCTTCCGCAGCCTCGACCAGGCCTCATGCGCGATCACCGGCGGACTCGGCACGCACTTCCTCTGGCATATCCTCAATGCAACGGTTCTCGGCATTCTGCTGATGGGCGCGGTCAAGGCCATGCCGCCAGGCCGCCTGGCTGATCAGAGCGAGAAGTAGCCCGTCACCGGCACATGGTCGGAGGGCTTTTCCCAGCCGCGCGCATCGGTGAGGATCTCGAAACGCCGGAAGGCGGGCACGAGATCGGCCGACGACCAGATGTGATCGAGCCTGCGGCCGCGATTGGCCGCGCGCCAGTCCTTGGCGCGGTAGCTCCACCAGGTATAGAGCTTTTCATCCTCAGGCGTGACGTGGCGCATCAGGTCGGTCCAGCCGCCTGCGGCGATCAGGTCGCGCATGCCCTCGGTTTCCACCGGCGTATGGCTCACGACCCTCAGGAGTTGCTTGTGCGACCAGACATCATGCTCCATCGGCGCGATGTTGAGATCACCCACGAGAATGGAACTGACGCCATCCTCGGCATCCGCCTTCAGCGCCTTCATCTCTTCCAGAAAATCGAGCTTGTGGCGGAATTTCGGATTGACCTCCGGATCCGGTTCATCGCCGCCGGCCGGCACATAGAAATTATGCAGGCGGATCCTGCGGCCGCCGACATCGATCACCGCCGCAATGTGCCGGGTATCGCCCATGGCGCAGTAATCGGTCGAAAAGCCTTCCCCCAACGGCAGGCGCGATACGATGGCAACGCCGTGATAGCCCTTCTGGCCGTGAACGGCGATGTGCTCGTAGCCAAGTTCGCGCAGGGGCTTGTAGGGGAACTGGTCGTTCAGGCACTTGATCTCCTGAAGGCAAAGAACATCCGGCGCGTGCTCTTCAAGAAACGCACTGACGATCGGCAGGCGTAGGCGCACCGAGTTGATGTTCCATGTGGTAAGCTTCAGTTCCAAGTCGACGCCTTTCCTGCCTCTGCCCTGGCGCATCGTGCTTTATGCGTCCGAATGGACGCACGGCGCTCTAGGGGGCATCAGCAATAGGCGATTCTCAGCGCAACCGGAAGGCCGTCAGTTGCTCGAACTTGGGCTTGCCATGATCTGGTCGTAGGGGATGCGGAACACGGAGCGGCCGAATTCGACGCCGGTGCGGACGTTGGAGAGGATCACGGTCGTATCCTTGCCCTGGGCGTCGGTAATGGTCCACTGGCGCAACTCATAGGTCTTGCTGTCGAACATCAGCGTGATCACCTGGTCGCCGAAGATCGACTTGTCGCCAAGCACGATGATCGTCAGCCCACTCTGCTGGCGCACATCGCGCACCATTCGGTTTTCGAGATCGATCTGATCGGCGAGAAGCAGGCTGAGCGGCGTGCGCGACAGGGGATAGAAGTCCCAGGTATCAAGCTCGCCATTGCCGACGGCGACATTGCGGCCATCGGCGATCACCTTCAGCGTCGATGGCGCATCATAGTCGAAGCGCAGCTTGCCCGGGCGCTCCAGATAGAACTTGCCGCCGGCCTGGTCACCGCGGGGGCCGAACTGCATGAACTCGCCGGTCATCGTCTTCACCGAGGAGAAATGGTTGGCGATCTTCTGCGCGGCATCGGCCGGCGCCGCCGTGGCGGCCTGGGCGACCTGCTGCGACCCGTCGCGTTTCGTGGGCAGCGGCACGGCCGATGTCTGCGCGAAGGTCGGAGCGGCGGCACAGAACAACATTGCCGCGCCGCCTGCGATCCCGCCCATGAACTGCCGGCGCGACCGTGTGGCGTTTCGGGGCGTGGTCACGTTGCGGTCACTCATCTGTCAATATCCTGAAACTCTGTTAAAGCGCTTCCTGCCCGGCCAAGACGGCTATTTCTGGGCAGACGCCGGATTGTTCGTGCATTCAAAGATGGGACGTCAATTGGACCCTTCAATGATATCGCGCTCCGTCGGCACCAGAATTTCGCGTTTGCCCGCGTGGTTTGCCGGACCGATCACGCCCTCGTCTTCCATCCTTTCGATCAGGCTGGCCGCGCGATTGTAGCCGATGCCGAGGCGGCGCTGGACGTAGGACGTCGAGGCCTTGCCGTCGCGCAGAACGATGGCGACCGCCTGGTCATAGGGATCGTCCGACTTGGAGAGGTTGGACGCGCTGCCGCCATCGGAATCGATCATGTCGTCATCGTCATCCGCCGTGATGGCGTCGAGATAGTCGGGCGTGCCCTGCGTCTTCAGATAGGCGACGATCTCTTCCACTTCGGGGTCCGACACAAACGGCCCGTGGACGCGCTGGATGCGCCCGCCGCCGGCCATGTGCAGCATGTCGCCCTGGCCGAGAAGCTGTTCGGCGCCCTGCTCGCCCAGAATGGTGCGGCTGTCGATCTTGGACGTCACCTGGAAGGAGATGCGCGTCGGGAAGTTCGCCTTGATCGTGCCGGTGATGACATCCACAGAGGGTCTCTGCGTCGCCATGATGACGTGGATACCGGCCGCGCGCGCCATCTGCGCCAGACGCTGGACCGCGCCTTCGATATCCTTGCCGGCGACCATCATCAGGTCGGCCATCTCGTCGATGATGACGACGATATAGGGCATCGGCTCGAGATCGAATTCCTCGGTCTCGTAGATCGCCTCGCCGGTCTCGCGGTCGAAGCCGGTCTGGACGGTGCGCGACAGCGTCTCGCCCTTCTCGGCGGCTTGGCGCACGCGGCTGTTGAAGCCGTCGATATTGCGCACGCCGAGCTTGGCCATGTTCTTGTAGCGCTCTTCCATCTCGCGCACGGTCCATTTGAGCGCGACGACGGCCTTTTTCGGATCGGTCACGACCGGCGACAGCAAATGCGGAATACCGTCATAGACCGAAAGCTCGAGCATTTTCGGATCGATCATGATCAGCCGGCACTCATCCGGCGTCAGCCGGTAGAGCAGCGACAGGATCATGGTGTTGACCGCGACCGACTTACCGGAGCCCGTGGTACCGGCGATCAGCAGATGCGGCATCTTCGCAAGGTCGACCGTGACGCTCTCGCCGCCGATGGTCTTGCCGAGCGCCATGGCGAGTTTGGCCTTGGAACTCTCGAAATCCCGGCTGGCGATGATTTCGCGCAGGAACACGGTTTCGCGATGCGGATTCGGCAATTCGATGCCGATGGCGTTGCGCCCGGGAATGACGGCGACGCGGGCCGAGATCGCCGCCATCGAGCGGGCAATATCATCGGCAAGACCGATGACGCGCGAAGACTTGATGCCGGGCGCGGGCTCCAGTTCGTAAAGGGTGACGACCGGCCCCGGCCGCACATGAATGATCTCGCCCTTGACGCCGAAATCCTCCAGCACCTTCTCCAGCGTGCGGGCGTTGTCCTCCAGAACGTCCTTCGACAGCGCCTTGTCGCGGGCAAGCCCCTTGGGTTCGGCAAGCAGGCTGTGGGAGGGCAGTTCGAAATGGCCGGCGTGATGATGGCCCGCGCGCGACGGGCGGCGGGCGGTCTCGGCGCTTGCCGGTCGCGGCGGCGGGGCCGGGGCGGCAACAACGGGGGCTCGCGAGGCTTCGCGGGCGACGGCCGTGCTGCTTTCCGCCTGGCGATCGCGCCCCTCCGCGCCGGTTCGGCGCGCGGTCGGCATATCGAAATCGGCGCTCAGCACACCGTCGGGCAGATAGTCGTCGTCATCATCCTCGTCATAGCCGGGATCGAAGCCGCCGTTCGCCCCGTCATAGTCGAAGGGCGGCGGGTCGATGGGCGCGTAGCCGCGTTCGCGCCGCGCTTCCGGGTCAACGAGGCTTGGCTCGCCGCGACGCTGGTAGGACGGACGCTCCTCTTCGTCGAGACGTTCGAAACTGTCCTCGTTGAAGTCATAGGGCTCGTCGAACAGGTCGTCTTCTTCATCGACGCGCTTGCGGGCGAAAAGACGGTTGAGGCGCGCGCGCGTGATGTACCAGGAATGCGCCATGTGACCGATGAGCGGCGCGAGCGAGAAGAAGCCGTCGCGCTCCTCCGAAAGATCGGCGACGGAGGGCGCGCCCGGATCATGATCCGTCTGCCGGACAGCGGGCTTTTCGACAACGACCGGCGGCTGGCGCACGATCAGGCCGGCGGCGTAAAGTTGCAGAAAGAGGGCCGGCACCGCGAAGATCGCGCCGACAATCATGGCGGCGACGCCTGCCGGATACTGACCGAGGAACAGCGCCGGAAAGCGCAGGATCAGGTCGCCGGCAACGCCGCCGAGCCCATTCGGCAGCGGCCAGGTGGGCGGCGCGGGAAAACAACCGAGCACGGCCGCCGTCACGAGGCCTGCGCCGAACCAGGCAAAAAGCCGCGAGGGCTTGCGATGGATGGGCCGACCAGCCATCAGCGCCAGCGCCCAGGCCAGCACCGGCAGAAGCGCGAACACGCTCGCCAGACCGAAGGACTGCATCATGATGTCGGCGAAATCGGCGCCGGGATAACCGAGAATATTGGTCGGCAGGCGGCCGGTGGCGTGCAGCCCGCTTGGATCGTCCACATTCCATGTCGCAAGCGCGGCGATCGCCAGGCAGAGGGCAACGAACAGCGCGAAGCCGAAAAGGGCCGCAACATAGCGTCGCACAAAACCGGTGAAGGAGAACTCCCCGCTGCTCTTTTCCCCGTATCGCTCTGCTCGTGCCGCCATGTCTGTCCGTTCCTGAAACTCTGTTCTGATTCGGCCGCCCTCATCGCCGGCGCCTGTTCGGCGGCCGGCACAATGGGCATCGCCGGCAGGCTAGCAGCGATGGGTTAAAGCCTCTTTAACCATCGGAAAACGGAATCACTTCGGCGCAACAAAAAACCCGGGCGAAAACGCCCGGGTTCGCGCGGCCCGCATGATACGGGCCGTAGCTTTGAAGCGGAATTACATGAATTCCGGATAGGCCTCGACGCCGACTTCCGACTTGTCGAGCCCGTCCGCCTCCTCTTCCGGCGAGACACGGATGCCCATGACGGCCTTGAGGATGAACCAGACGATCAGCGATGCGACGAAGGTGAAAGCACCGATCGCAACGATGCCGATCAGCTGAACGCCGAAGGTGGCATCCGAATTCGTGGCCGCAACAATGAACGTGCCCCAGATACCAGCGATCAGGTGAACCGGGATCGCGCCGACAACATCGTCGATCTTCAGCTTGTCGAGCAGCGGAACGAAGACGACGACGATCAAGCCGCCCACGGCGCCGATTGCGAGAGCGGCCGGAACGGTCGGCGTCAGCGGTTCGGCCGTGATCGAGACCAGACCGGCAAGCGCGCCGTTGAGGACCATGGTGACGTCGACCTTCTTGTAGATGATCTGCAGAAGGATCATCGCGACAACGGCACCGGCAGCAGCGGCCAGGTTGGTGTTGACGAAGATCTTGGAGACGTCGCCGGCATCGGCGATCGAGCCGATGGCAAGCTGCGACGCGCCGTTGAAGCCAAACCAGCCGAGCCACAGGATGAAGGTACCGAGAACGGCGAGCGGAATGTTGGAGCCCGGCATCGGGTGAACGGAACCGTCCGCGCCGTATTTGCCCGTACGCGAACCGAGAACCAGAGCACCGGCGAGGGCGGCCCAGCCGCCGACCGAGTGAACCAGCGTCGAACCGGCGAAGTCGGAGAAGCCCATGCCGTCGAGCCAGCCGCCGCCCCATTCCCACGAACCGGTGATCGGATAGAGGATACCGGTCAGAACGACGGTGAAGATAATGAAGGGCCAGAACTTGATACGCTCGGCAACCGTACCCGAAACGATCGAGGCGGTCGTGGCGCAGAAGACCATCTGGAAGAACCAGTCGGACGCGACCGAATAGCCGGCCGAACCATCATCCATGCCGGGCCCCGGGAAGACGTAGGGACCGAAGGAGCCCATGAAGCCGCCGTCAACGCCGGTATACATCAGGTTGTAGCCGGTGAACCAGAACATGATGCCGCCGACCGAATAGAGGGCGATGTTCTTCAGGCCCTGCATGGAGGCGTTCTTCTTGCGCACCAGGCCCATTTCGAGCATGGCGAAGCCGGCTGCCATCCACATGACGAGGAAGCCGCCGATGAGGAACAGCATGGTGTTGAGGATTTCAGCGGTCGCCGGCGAGACGCCGGTTGCCGTCGTCAGGTCGATTACGGTTTCGTCCTGAGCCAGCGCGGGAAGGGCAAAGGAAGCTGCCGCAACCGCCGTGACGCCCGCAAAGAGTTTGAGTTTGGAAGACATAGACTGATTACCCCCTGCTGTCTTACAGCGCTTCGGAATCGGTTTCGCCGGTGCGGATGCGCACGGCCTGTTCGATGGAATAGACAAAGATCTTGCCGTCACCGATCTGGCCGGTCTTCGCGGAGGAGGCGATCGCCTCGACAGCCTTCTCAACCACATCGGCAGCAACCGCGACTTCGATCTTCAGCTTGGGAAGAAAGCTGACGGCATATTCCGTGCCGCGATAAATCTCGGTGTGCCCCTTCTGCCGACCGTACCCCTTGACCTCGGTAACGGTCAGGCCCTGAATGCCGACAGCGGTGAGGGCCTCACGCACCTCATCCAGCTTGAACGGCTTTATGATGGCCATCACAATTTTCATCTGGTTTCCCATCCTTTGTT
>NZ_CFHTCS010000243.1:0-6776 GCF_984369615.1 Martelella sp.
GACCGAGAGCTATCGCTTCGCCGATGCCTCGACGATCGCGCCCTTCGACTACAGCTCGATCATTTTCGGCATCCTGATTTCGTTGTTCGTCTTCGGCGAAATACCGACGCTGAACACGATCGCCGGCTCTGTCTTCGTTGTCGGCGCCGGCATTTTCATCATCTTCCGCGAACACAGGCTGGGGCTGGAACGGCGGAAGATCCGCCGCGTTTCCTCCTCGCAAAATCCGAGCTGAGCGGATTACTGCTCGCTCTGGGCGGGGTCATATTCGGTTTCGTAATCCACCGCGATGCTGCCGGCCGGGTCCGTGCCGCGCATCGGAACGGCAATTGCGTGGAAGTCGGCGCGCTCGTCCGGGGCGACCGTCGGATTGCCCTTCATGACGCGCCATGCGGCGTAGGCTGCGTAGATGGCGAACCCGATCGAAAGATAGAGCATCAGCCCGCGCGGACCGGCAAGCTCCATCGCGCCGCCGCCGATCAGGGGGCCGGCAACCGTGCCGAGACCGTAGAGCACCATGAGCGAGCTCGAGATCGTCACATATTCGCTCGGATCGGCGCGGTCATTGGCGTGGGCGACATTGAGCGCGTAGATCGGATAGAGCATCGAGCCGACGATGAAGGCCGAACCGTAGAGCAGGCGCGGCGTCTCGGGCGACATGAAGAACATGGCGGTCGCGGCGACGACGCCGATCACGCCGCAGGCGATCATCACATAGCGTCGGTCTGTCCGGTCGGAGATGCGGCCGATCGGGATCTGCCCGAGCGCGCCGCCGGCAAGCACGAAGGCGAGAAGCGTGGCGCCCTGGCCGGTGGTGAAGCCGCTCTGGGTGGTGTAGACGCCGCCGAGGCTCGCCCAGGTGCCGGACAGGATGCCGGCGAGGATCGCCCCGACCGCGGCGACGGGCGAGCGCAGGTAGAGCTTCTTCAGCCCGAACTGCACCTGGGCGATCGGCGCGGGCGACTGCGCGGTGGAAAGCGCCGTCGGGAGAATGGCGACCGCGAAGACGATGCCGCAGACGATGAACAGCGTCGTGCTGAGCGGATCGCCGAGCGGCACGAGATACTGACCGCCGATCGATCCGGCAAGCGTCACCATCATGTAGATCGAAAAGACCGAGCCGCGGGTCTCGTTCGTCACGCGTTCGTTCAGCCAGCTTTCGATCACCAGATAGCAGCCGGCGACCGCAAAGCCGGAAATGGCGCGAAAGGCGATCCAGGCCCGCCAGTCGACAAGCAGCGCGCTTGCGAGGATCGAGGCCGTGAGCAGCGTGATCAGGGCGCCGAAGACGCGGACGTGGCCGACCCGCAGCACCAGTTTCGGGGTGACGATGCACGATACCGTAAAGCCAACCGTATACCCCGTCGCGATCACCGAAATCAGGAACGACGACCAGCCTTCCGCCACCGAGCGCACCGGAATGAGGTAGTTCATGAGCCCGTAGCCGACCATCATCAGCATGGTCGAAAGCATCAGGGAGGTGATGGAGACGAGACTGGCAAACATGGTTTTCGCTCGCTGCGGTGTTTTCTGGGTGTCTCTGTTTCCGCCGGAAGCACGGCCGGTGCGGCGCCTTGCGGCCCTATAGGGCGTTAGGAGCCGGCCCGCAACCGCCGCGGAAGCTTTTTTGCGTCTGTATTTTCGCGCGCCGATCAAGTAGGGTCGCGGCCGACATCACGGCTGGAAGCGGCGCAGTTTCCGGCACAACAGCGCCGACAACCATATAAGAACAATGCCGCTTTCTGCAGATACGATCGCGACGCACCCCGCCTTTCTCCCTTCACTTTCGCTTTACGGCGAGAGGCTCGCTGCCGTTTACCAGGAAAATCAGCGCCTGGGCGCCAATTTCGGCTCGCAGCGCCGCTGGCTGATATCCCAGGCAGCGCTCGCCCTTTACTGGGGCGGCGATGAAGGCCTGACAGTCAACGGCCTTATCGATGTGCTGAAGCCGTTCAAGGTCGCCAGTCCGAACACCATCCGCGACTATGTCGATGAATCGCTTGCCTATGGCTTCCTGCGTCCCGATCCCGCGCGCGCCAGCCTGAGACCGCGTTATTTCGAACCGACCCCGCCGGTCTACGCAGCCATCGGGCAGTGGATCGCGGCAAACCTGTCGATGCTCGATGCACTTGACGCAAAGGGACGTGTGGCGGCATTTGCGGCGCGGCCGGAAATGATCCCACTCATGCAGCCGCGTCTCGCCTTCGGCTGCCTCCGCGATGCCGCCTGGCGCGAACCGCCGCCGCGGGTCGCCCTTCTGCAGAAATCGATTTCGGGCGGCCTGGTGATGGACAACATCATCGTCATGGTCGGTCGCCAGCGGCCGCAAGAGGGACGCTATATGATCCCGGCCCTGAACGCCCGTGAAATGGCGAAGCGGATCCTTATTTCGCGCACCCACCTTCAGCGCATCCTGCGAAAGGTCGTCGATGTTGGCGCGATCGGCTGGAGCGGAAGGGCGTTTGAAAGCGCGATGTGGGTCGATGCCGCCTTCATAGGCGAATATTGCCGGTGGCAGGCCGTCAAATCGCATCACCTTGACGCGGCCTTTGCCTTCGCGATACGCGGCCAGGCCGACGGATCGCTCCCGTCCTTTTCAGACCATTTTTGGTAAAAAGCGACCAGAGCATGGAACAAGCTCAAAACTGACTGGTTTTACACTTTAAGATGCGATTTACCTCGCGGGTCTATCATGCTTGTCTTGGTGCCGGCATGCGGCGTGCCCGGCCAGCGTCGCGACGAAGTTTGGATTGGACCTGTCCCGGCGCTGAAACGCTCGACTGGACAAACGGATGCGAATGATGAATTCCGACTTGCCTCAGGCGGCTGACACCCGACTCGTGGTTGACACGCTCAACCGCGCGCCCGAATGCATTTTGCTGGTCGACCCCTATGGAACGATCGAGATCGCCAACGACGCCGCCCTCGCGCTGCTGCGGGCGGAGGAGCGCGATGTCTGCGGCACGGCGCTGTCTTCCTGGTTTACGCCGGCGGCCGGCAAGGAGGTCGACCGGGCGATGACGCGCGTGCTTTCCGATGAGCCGGGAAGCCGGCTTGAGGAGATTTTGGCGGAGTTCGCCGCCGGTCCGGAGGGGCGCTCCCAACTTTCCCTCGCACGCATGCGCCACCGTGATGCCGTGTGCGTCGTGATCGGTCGCCCGACCGCGCGGCGGGAGAGGCCAGACCGGCCTGTTGCCGCGCCGCGGGCGGGCGACGGAGCGCTTCATCGCGGGACGGAAAGCACGCCGCCGCAACGCACGGTTCGGCCGCAGGCGCAGCCCGCGCCGGCGCGCCCGAGCCATTTCGGGCAGACAGGCGGCCCCATGCCCTGGAGCACAGGACGCAGCCGTCCGGAGAAAGCGCCGACACGGCCGCCTCGCATCATCGCCAACGGGTTTCTTCGTGCCTCCGCGCCGGAGGAAAAGCCTGTCGATGACCTGAAGGAGGCCCGCTTCAGCAGGGCTTCGCCCGATGCGGCCGCGCCTTCGACCGGGGGGCAGACGCCGCAGGCCAGAAACGCTGACAGCGCTAACAGGCCCGCAGACCCTGCCGCTGCGCCGGTTTTTGCCTCTCCGCCCTTGCATCGCGATATCTATGCGGAGTTCGAATCCGCGCGCGACCGCAGGGAGCGCGAGCAGGACATACCTTTGATCTCTCCGGCAAAGTGTCTGCTGGAAGCGCTTCACCGCCATCGCGGCGAAGCGGTGGCGGAAAGCGTCATGCTGAGCACGTCGATCGATGATGGCGGGCTCGGCTATCCGCTTGACGAGGATCTGCTGACGAAGCTGTTCTCGCACCTCGTCGAGCGGCTGATTGCGGTCTCGCCGCCCTATTGCGACGCAAGGGTCTCGCTTGAACCGTCGGAAGGTGACGGGTTCCGCGCGGCGTTTTCGGATATCGGCAGGGGGCTCAGCGAAAGCGAGCTCGAGGCGGTGTTCAATCAGCCTGAACTGACGATGGGGATCTCGCATACCTGTCTTGTCGAGGCGCAGGAAGCAGCATCCAGACTCGGCCTCAAATTCTCGATCCGCACCGCCGTCGAGAGCGGCACAACGGTCGAGATCACTTTCATCGATTGACTGCCGGAAACGCAAGAAGCCGGAACGCAAGTCCCGGCCTCTGCATCAATTCAGCAATTTTCGTATCTGCCCTTGCCGCGGGCAGCAGCGGCTTTCCCGTCGCCCGATCAGGCGCCGAGGGCCCGCATTGCCGGACGGCGCATGCTGGCATCGTGATGGCCAAGCGCCTTGGCAAAGCCCTTGGCAATCGCGCGGTCGATGCCCCGCTGGCCGTGATAGCCGTTGGTCGAGCGTCCGAGTTCGAGAGAAAAGCGCGTGTTCTGCATAAGGGTTGCGTCCATGTCCTGTACGTATCTCATTGCCTTGGTTCCGTTGGTCCTCCCAAGACATGTCCCCTTATCCATGAAACGGCCGGCGCCGGCAATGGTCCCGGCCGTAGGGCAGCCATGCGCCAGATGCATGTCGGCGTTAACGTCCCGGAAACTGAGTAATTTTCGGGCAGAGCGAAGCGCGGCGCGCCGGCAGGGAGAAAACGGATCAGCCGAGGCGTGACCGGAAGAGGAGAAGGTCGTGCCAGGCGGGCTTCTTGTTGGCCGGAGCGGCGAGCAGCTCTGTCGGGGAAAAGGTGACAAGCGCCTCGACCGCATGGCTGTCGACATTGACGGGATGCCATTCGCCGCGCAGGTTGAACACCGTCTTGTCGGCATCGATCAGCATGCGGCTGCCGAAATTGCCGAGCACCAGGAGATGGCGCGGTTCGGCAAGGGCGATCTGGCGCTTCAGGAAAGGCCGGCAAATGTCCACCTCCGACTGGGTGGGGCTGCGGTCGCCGGGCGTGCGCCAGGGGAGGGCTGTGGTAACGGCGACGTCGTCGCGCGAAAGGCCGATCGCGGCGAGCATGCGCTCGAAAAGACTGCCCGCGCGGCCTGCAAGCGGTTCGCCGTTGCGGTCATCGTCACCGGTCGGAAAACCGCAGATCGCCAGGATGCCGCTTTCCGGCATGGCGTCGAGCGTGATGGTGGAGCGGGCGTTGTGCTTCAGATTGCAGCCGGCAAAACCGTCCAGAACCGTCTTGAGCTCGCCGAGCGAACGGGCACTTTCAGCCGCGAACTGCGCATCGGAGACGGCCTTGTCGTCTGGAATGGTCGTCGTGCCGATGGCAGGACGCGCGGCGGCGGGGCGCGCGGCGGACGCGGCGGGTTGCTCTTTCCGCTCTTCTCTCGACGGGCGCGTCTGCGGGGGCGCGGGCGTTTCGGCGCGCGCCGTCAGGTCGAGGGCTTCGTCCTCCACAAACACGTCCACCCCGGCATCGGCGTAAAAATGCAGAAGGGCGGCCGCCTCGCGTGCTGTCAGATCCATTGCGGACATCATGGGCAGGCTCCAGAAGGCGGCCGTCCGGCCGCCCGGCCATGTGTTGAACTCAGATCGCGTGCGTCGCGCCGCCATCGCAGCGGATCAGGCTTCCGGTCAGGTAGCTGGCCTGCCTTGAACACAGAAAGGCGGCGATGCTGGCGAATTCCTCGACCCGGCCCAGCCTTCCGGCCGGGATCGTCGACAGTGTCGCCTTGCGCACCTCGGCAAGGCTCCTGCCCGAGCGCTCGGCATTGGCGTGGTCGAGCTCGTCGATCCGGTCGGTATGGATGCGTCCCGGCAGAAGCATATTCGCGGTGATGCCCGAAGATGCGACCTCGCTGGAAAGCGTCTTGTTCCATCCCACCAGCGCCGAGCGCAGCGTGTTGGAGAGCGCGAGGTTCGGGATCGGCTCGACGACGCCGCTCGAGGCGACGGTGACGATCCGGCCCCAGCCCTTTTCCTTCATCTGCGGCACGAGCGCGTTGGTGAGCGTGATGATCGGGGCGACCATGGACCGGAAGAAGCCGTCGAGTTTTTCCGGGTTCATTTCGGCGACGGTTCCGGGCGTCGGGCCGCCGGAATTGTTCACGAGAATGTCGGCTCCGCCGAGCTTTGCCTTGATGGCGGACAGCAGGTCCTCGACGAAGCTTTCCGCGGCGATATCGGCCACGACGTAATCGGCCTTGCCGGGCGTCGTCTCGTTGATCACCTTGCAGTTGGTCGCCAGCCGGTCTTCGGTGCGCCCGCAGAGAAGAACATGCGCGCCTTCCCTTGCCAGCGCCTCGGCGATGCCGGCGCCCAGTCCGCGCGACGATGCGAGCACGACGGCCTTCTTGTCGGCAATACCAAAATCCATGAAAAACTCCCCTGGCCGCAACCGGCCGACGCTTTGAAAAAATGAACGGCGGAAATTGGCTTTCACCATAGACGCCCGCCATGTCGTCGATCAATCATTATCGGACGTATGCGCGGGCGTGCCGCATGCCCCGCCTGTGGAAACCTGCTCCGGCCCGCGCATCGCGTGCCCTTGCCTGGGCGCTTTCAATTTTTCTGCAACCTCTCTAGAAATAAAAGCTGGAGTTGCTAGACCACAGGCCTCGCCGATATCGGGGGATGCGGCAATGGAAGGGAAGACATGGCTGAAGAACTGCCGGAACGTGAAAGCATGGAATTCGATGTGGTGATCGTCGGGGCCGGTCCATCCGGTCTCGCCGCCGCCATTCGGCTGAAACAGCGCAACGAAGACTTGAGCGTCGTCGTGCTGGAGAAGGGGGCCGAGGTCGGCGCCCATATCCTGTCCGGCGCGGTCGTCGATCCGTCCGGCATAGACGCCCTTCTGCCCGGCTGGCGGGAGGAGGAGGGGCATCCCTTCCAGACCGAGGTCACGCGCGACCGCTTTCTTCT
>NZ_CFHTCS010000244.1:0-6719 GCF_984369615.1 Martelella sp.
CCGAAATGGACGAACAGGCGCTCGAAGGAGGCGACATCGCGCGACCGTCCGGTTCGCACCAGACAGAGCGTCATTTCTTCGGCCGTCATTTCCGGCAAGGCTGGGCCTTTCGACTTTGGCATCCGTAGTCCCACGATCATGGGTGCCGCCCTGGAGCGGGCGGC
Source organism: Martelella sp. (assembly GCF_984369615.1). Taxonomy (NCBI): domain Bacteria; kingdom Pseudomonadati; phylum Pseudomonadota; class Alphaproteobacteria; order Hyphomicrobiales; family Aurantimonadaceae; genus Martelella; species Martelella sp. The sequence goes on from NZ_CFHTCS010000244.1 coordinate 165, forward strand.
GCTGGAAACCGAGCCGGCGGCCGGCATATGATGAGCAAGGTCTGTCATGCCAGCTATAACGGCGCGGTTTTCCAACCGGATCGAAGGTTCCAACAAATTTCTTCCGATTTCAATCCGTCCGGCTGTCGGAGACGTTATTCAGGGCAAAGAACAGAGGAAAACCGCGCATGCATCACACGCTGGACAAGGCCCACCGGAAGTTCCGCGCCGACAGGAAGATTGCCGTCATCGGCTCGGGCATTTCCGGCCTCTCGGCGGCATGGCTCCTGAGCAAATCCGCCCATGTCACGCTGTTCGAGGCCGACAGCCGCCCCGGCGGCCATTCGAACACCGCCGATGCGGTCATTGACGGCCGGCACATCCCCGTCGACACAGGCTTCATCGTCTACAACGAACGCAACTATCCGAACCTCACCGCCCTGTTCTCCCATCTCGGCGTGGCTACGGAGGATTCGGACATGTCGTTCTCGGCCTCGCTCAACAACGGCGCATTCGAATATGGCGGCACCAACATCGCCACCATGCTGGCGCAGAAGTCCAATATCCTGCGCTTCAGCTTCTGGCGGATGGTCTATGATATCTTCCGCTTCTATCGGGAGGCGCCGGCAGCGGCGAAGGAAACCTCCGGACTTCAACTGACGCTTGGCGACTATCTCGATGCCAAGGGCTATTCCAGACGCTTTGTCGAAGATCACATCCTGCCGATGGGCGCGGCGATATGGTCGACCACGGCCGATCAGATGCGCGCCTACCCTCTGGCCGCCTTCACCCGTTTCTTTGAAAGTCACGGGCTTCTGACGCTCGTCGACAGGCCCCAGTGGCGCACGGTGTCCGGCGGCAGCCGGAGTTACGTCACGCGCATGCTGGAGCTGATCAACGGCGATATCCGCCTTTCGACGCCGGTCCGGCAGATCCATCGTATCGACACTGGCGTGCGCCTGACGCTCGATCACGGCGAGGAACAGGAATTCGACGCCGTCGTGGTCGCAACGCATGGCGACCAGGCGCTTTCCATGCTGGCGGATGCCGGCGAAACCGAGAAAAGGCTTCTCTCGGCCTTTCGCTACACCGTCAACGATGCTTATCTGCACAGCGACGCAAGGCAGATGCCAAGGCGCCGAAAGGTCTGGTCGAGCTGGAACTATCTCGAGCGAAAGAGGGCCGACGACATCTCGCTGTGCGTGACCTACTGGATGAACCGGCTGCAGAATATCGATGAGGACTATCCGCTGTTCGTGACACTCAATCCGGCCGAGCCCATCCGTGAGGATGCAATCCACGCCCGCTACACCTACACCCATCCCCTCTTCGACCGCGGCGCGATCGAGGCCCAGCGCGACCTCTGGCGGATCCAGGGACGCGGCAATGTCTGGTATTGCGGCGCGCATTTCGGTAGCGGCTTTCACGAGGACGGGTTGCAGTCAGGCCTCGCTGCGGCGGAAGCGCTCGGCGGCATGAGGCGACCCTGGTCGGTGGAAAACGAGTCCGGCCGCATCCACCTTCCACCGAACCTGGTCGCCGCCGAATGAGCTGGAACTCCGCCCTCTTCAAAGGCGATGTCATTCACCGGCGACACCGGCCGAAGACGCATCGGCTGCACTACCGCGTCTTCTCGCTGCTGATCGACCTTGACGAGCTGCCGACACTTGATCGCGCAATGCGGCTTTTCGGTCACAACCGGTTCGCCCTCTTCAGCGTCCATGACCGCGATCACGGCGCTCTTGACGGCGGCGGGCTGAAATCCTGGGCACTGGGCGAAGTCGAGAGAGCCGGCATTTCCGCGCCGGTCGCCCGCGTGGAGATGCTCTGCTATCCGCGCATTCTCGGCTATGTCTTCAACCCGCTCACGGTTTACTTCTGCTACCGCGAAAACGGCGGTCTTGTCGCGATCCTCTACGAGGTCTGCAACACGTTCAAGGAACGGATGACCTATGTGATCCCCGTCGCCGATGACAGCCGACCGGTGCGGCAGACGGCGGAGAAGAAACTTTACGTCTCCCCCTTCATCCCGATGGAGTGCATCTATCACTTTTCCATCGCGCCGCCCGGCGAAACGGTGTCGGTACGGATCAACGAGAAGGATGGCGAAGGTCCGCTTCTGTTCGCCGCCTTCAACGGCAAGCGCGCGGCGCTCTCCGACCGTGCGCTTCTTTCCGCCTTTGCAACCTATCCGCTGATGACCGTCAAAATCATTGCGGGGATCCACCTCGAAGCTTTACGACTGTTGATGAAGGGAATACCGGTATTCAAACACCGGCCGTCCGCATTGCGCGTTCAAAGCGTTGTCGCAGGCGGCCCGCTGCGAAAAGACGGAGCCGATGACCGAGATGCATGACCGACAAGCCCCGCACAGAAGCCTGAAACTGTGGCAGAAGCCGATCGCCGGCATGGCCGGGCGCATCAACACCGGATCCCTGACGCTGCGTTTTCCCCATGGCCGTAGCGCCCGGGTTTGCGGAAGCAGGCAAGGGCCTGAGGCGGAAATCAGCCTCAAAAATCCGCGCCCGCTGTTTCGCCTCCTCAGCGAGGGAGACCTCGGTTTTGCGCGTTCCTATATCGACGGCGACTGGGACACGCCGGACCTCGGCGCTGTCATCGATCTGGCGATCGCCAATGAGGAGGAGTTGTCGCGGACATTGTCCTCTTCCTATCTGTTCACCCGGGTGAGCCGCCTCCGCCACCGCCTGCGCGCAAACACCAAAACGGGCAGCAAGCGCAATATCGCCTTCCACTACGACCTCGGCAACGCCTTCTACAAGCTGTGGCTCGACGAGACGATGACCTATTCGAGCGCGCTCTACGAGGGCCGCGAGCGGTCCCTGCCTGAGGCGCAGACGGCCAAATACGACCGCATCCTCGCCTGCCTGCAGGTGGGGCCGCAGGACCGGATCCTGGAGATCGGCTGCGGCTGGGGCGGTTTTGCCGAGCATGCGGCGAGAACGACCGGTTGCCATGTCACAGGCCTCACCCTGTCTGCGGAACAGGCGAAGTTTGCCCGCGAACGGCTTGCCGAAAAGGGCCTTGCCGCGCAAACCGACATCCGGCTCGAGGACTACAGGGATTGCCGGGGCACGTTTGACAAGATCGTCTCGATCGAGATGTTCGAGGCCGTGGGCGAGGAAAACTGGCCAGTCTTCTTCGAGACGGTCAACCGGCGGCTGACGCCCGGCGGCACGGCGGTGATCCAGTCGATCGCGATCGAGCATCACCGCCTCGACGATTACCGGAACAATCCGGATTTCATCCAGCACTTCATCTTTCCCGGGGGCATGCTTCCCTCCATCGAGACCTTCCGCAAGGGCGCGTCCAGCGCCGGACTGGCGGTAAAGGACCTGTTCTCTTTCGGCAATGACTATGCGCGCACGCTGCTGGAGTGGGAAAAGCGCTTTCTTTCGGAATGGGAGGCAATCCACCCGCTCGGCTTCGACGAGCGCTTCCGCCGGATGTGGCGCTATTATCTCAACTACTGCGCCTCCGGCTTCAGCGCCGGGCGGATCGACGTCGCGCAATTCCACCTGATGAAGCCGGCGGTCTGAAGTTCACTCAGGCCGCTCCGCCCTCGGGAAGCGCAGCATGATGAAGGCGGCAAGCGCAGCCGCTCCCGTGACGTTGAGAAAGGCGAGGCTTCGCATGTCGTTTGCCGCAACCGGCATCAACGGCGCTCCGATGCGCCCCTCAAGCGCGACAAACAGGACAAAGATCGCCGCGACAAGTCCGCGCGAGAGCCAGACCTCCGTACGGTAGAACGAAAGTCCGGCAAGCATCAGGCAGGCGAACAGGAAGGCAAGCGTCTCGCTCTCCCCGCCGAGAACAAAGGCGATCGCCGACGTATCGACCACGCCGACAATCACCATGCCGAGACGGGCCGCACGCCCCTTGCCGATGCGCGACAGATGCCAGACCGCGAGATAGAGCGGCATGGTCAGCGCGGTCAGCAGGGAGAGATGAAACGCGCTTTCGGCCAGGAACCAGACATAGAGCGGGTAGACCGGCTTGTTGAGCGCCAGCACCAGGGCCGTGGCGCCGGCCGCGCCGCCAAGCGGGTCGTCGCGGCGAACGCCCTCTTGTCCGGGTTTGCTAATAAAAATCATCTATCCGGCTCAATGCACTGCAGACGTTGACTTTTTCCTGTCCGGAAACCACGGGAAAAAGGCGTTGACGCGTTCCTGGTAGGCCTTGAACGCCTCCCCGCGCGAGCGCTCCATATGCTGTTCCAGATAGGGGATGCCCGACACATGGTTGAGCAGCCAATACATCATCAGAGGCGCGAGGAGAGACAGGACGAAGGGAAGGAACGACTGGAAACCGGCAAGCGCCAGCAGCGGCCAGGCGCACCACCAGGTCCATTCGAAGAAATAGTTCGGATGACGCGAATAGCCCCACAGACCGATATCGCAGACCGTCTTGCCCTCCGGGCTTCTGCGCTTGAACTGCGAAAGTTGCCAGTCGGCCGTCCCCTCGCCCGCGATCGCGATCAGGGCGACAACGAGGGCCAGTCCGTCGAGAATGCCGGGAAACGGCGCCGGATTGAGAATTGCGCCATAGATCGACAGAGCGAGAATGAAGGCGGCAAAGGCCTGGATCTGCAGGAACCACAGCAGTCGCGGCCCGGCGCTGTCGCCCCACTCGTCAATCAGCGCGGCATAGCGCGGGTCATCCTTCTTGCCGGCGCTGCGCGTGGCGATATGGCCGGCAAGCCGCAGGGCCCAGAGCCCGACGAGAATGCCGGCGAGCCACTTGCGCGCCGGATTTCCGGCTTCCGAGAAGACGATGACGGAGAGCCCGCCAAGCCCTGTGAGAGCGGCCCAGATCGTATCGATCCAGCCGCTGTTGCCGGTGAGCCTCTGAACGGCCCAGGCGCCGGCCATGCCAAGGCAAAGCCCGATGAAAACGGAAATCAGCAGAGTTACAGACACGTCGCCCTCCGGAAAAATGCGGTTCAAACATCTCTACGGAGGGCGCGACGGCGCGGATCGAAATCGGACCCGTCAGCCCGGCGAAAGGCCGCGCTGTCTTTCCGAACGGCGGCGCAGCAGCTCCAGCACCGTCAGCAAAATGATCGAAATCGTCACCAGGATGGAGGCGACGGCCAGGATCGTCGGCGAAATCTGCTCGCGCAGCCCTGTGAACATCTGCCAGGGCAGAGTCTTCTGCGAGGCGGAGCCGACGAACAGCACGACGACGACCTCGTCGAAGGAAGTAATGAAGGCGAACAGCGCGCCCGAAATCACGCCCGGCAGGATCAGCGGCATCTGCACCTTGAAGAAGGTGGTGACCGGGTTTGCGCCGAGGCTCGCCGCCGCCCGTTCCAGCGACCGGTCGAAACCGACCAGCGTCGCCGTCACGGTGATGATGACGAAGGGCGTGCCGAGCACGGCATGCGCCAGAACGACGCCCCAATAGGTGCCCTGAATGCCGAGGCGGGAGTAGAAGAAATACATGCCGGCGGCCGAGATGATCAGCGGCACGATCATCGGCGAGATCAGGATTGCCATGATGGCGCCGCGATAGGGCACATGGCTCTGCGACAGGCCGATGGCGGCCAGCGTGCCGAAGCCGGTCGCCAGAAGCGTCGCGGCCGGCGCGATCATCACCGAGTTCCTGAGCGCCTGCTGCCAGTCGGGATTGGTGAAGAAGTCATGGTAATGCTTGAACGAATAGCCGGCTGGATCGAAAGACAGCATTTCCGGCGTGAAGGTGAAGAAGTCCGTCGCGTTGAAGCTGAGCGGAATGATCACCAGGATCGGAAAGATCAGGAAGAAGAAGATCAGTCCGCAGATCACCCGGAAGCCGTAGTGCCAGACGCGCTGGCCGGTGGTCATGTATGGGGGCAGTTTGGCCATGGTCCCTCTCCTATCCGAGCTTCACATTGTCGATGCCGACGAGCTTGTCGTAGATGACGAAGCAGAGCAGCACCACGACCAGAAGCAGCGTGCCGAGCGCGGCCGCCAGGCCCCAGTTCAGCGAACTCGAGATATGGTAGGCGATCCGGTTGGAGATGAAGATACCGGAGGTGCCGCCGACCAGTTCAGGCGTGATGTAATAGCCGATCGACAGGATGAAGACGAGAACGGCGCCGGCGCCGATGCCGGGCACGGTCTGCGGGAAATAGATCCGCCAGAAGGCCGTCCAGTCTGTCGCGCCCAGGCTTTTCGCCGCGCGCACATAGGTCGGCGATATCGTCTTCATCACCGAATAGAGCGGCAGGATCATGAAGGGCAGAAGGATATGGGTCATGGCGATGACGGTGCCCGTCGCATTGTTGATCAGCGCGAGCCGTCCGTCATCGGAGACAAGGCCGATGAACACCAGAATATCGTTGATGACGCCCTGTTGCTGCAACAGCACCTTCCACGCAGAGGTTCTGACCAGAAGCGATGTCCAGAACGGCAGAAGCACCAGGATCATCAGGAGATTGGCGGAGCGGAGCGGCAGATGCGAGAGCAGGAAGGCGATCGGGTAGCCGAGAATGAGGCAGGAAAAGGTGATGACCACGCTCAGGACCAGCGTGCGCATGAACAGGAGCAGATAGATGCGCTGGTCTTCCGGCACCAT